>JAEORG010000078.1 GCA_016841005.1 Candidatus Thorarchaeota archaeon
ATGATCAATCCTGTCCATTCGAATTTTGCAACTATGAAGGCAACCATCAGAATCCTGACTAGAGCACTGACTCCTGTTTTCTTAGTAGCACCAGCAAGGTATGCAGTAACACTTCCATCAGCGGTAGCATATGCATCTGGTACCCACATCCATCCAGGAAATATACCAACCTTGAAACCGAATGCAATTACAAAGAGCACCATAGCCAGCAACAATGTATATGCCTGTGTAGCTAATGAGGCAGGTTGTGCCCAGACAGCTTCAATACCTAGTGCAACATCTGCAAGTGCTGTAGCGCCTGTCACTCCATATACAAGAGCGATACCAAATATCATGAACATGGTGGATACGAGCCCCATGACGAAATACTTTGTGGCACCATCTAATGCACCTTTATCAGGTCCCAATGCCACCAGTATGTATGTGGGAGTGCTCATGAGTTCCCATGCCAAGAAAAGGGCAACGAGGTCGGTGGCCATGACAACCCAGATAGCACCTGCGAAGGAAATCATCAACAGAAAGTTGTATGCCCCTTTATCACCACCAAATTGTGTAGCGGATAACAGGACAAGAAATGCAACCATGAGTATAATGTAGATAAAGAAATCCGCAAACGCATCTCGTACAAATAATCCGCCGAAGGATGAACCATATACAACTGGATCAAGAATAATGACCTCAATGGTAGTAACAATGACTCCAACTAAGCTAACTATTAGAGGATTATACCTCATTCCAATTAGTAATGCCATGATTGAGAATGCAATAAGTGTCAACACTGGAATTGAACCATACCAATCAGCGGGGAATGCTAGTAAGAGGTCTCTAAAGGGAGCCATCAATGCCCTAAGTGCATTAGTTAGAACGTCGAGTTGCATTATGGAATACCTCCAACAATTATGAAATCAACAACCTGCCTGAAGAGATCTAAGGCAAGATCTGGCCAGATGCCCAAGAGAATCACTGGTATCATCATAAGGATTGGTGCAATAAGGTCACTCCATGGAGCTTCTGTGATTTCCTTCTCTTCATCTGGTTCACTGAAGACTATACGATTTAACGTCCAAAGGAGATAGCCCACAGTAATGAAAATTCCAAATCCGATGAGACCAGTCCAGATGTATCCTGGTGATGATATAGCCCCAAAGATGGTCAATGCTTCAGCGATGAATCCACTAAAGCCCGGTAGACCAAAGGCAGCAAGAGATGCTAGAATAAAGACAGATGACATCTTGGGAGCTTTTGTCATCAGACCCTTTACATCAGGAATCTCACGAGTGCCAGCAGCATACTTGAGCTGCCCGGCCATAATAAACATCACTGATATAATCGTACCATGGCTGAACATCATGAAGATTGCTCCATTTAGAGCAAGAGCTCCGGCACTCTGTGCCACTGGATCACTACTACCAATACCTACTGCAGCAATAGCTACTCCTAGAAGCACCCATGACATGTGGTTGATTGAGGTATACGCGACCATACTTTTCATGTCAGTCTGAGCAAGTGCTGTGAATGCAGCGTAAATACAAGTGAATACTGCAAGTGCTGCAAATGGAATTGCTAGTCGAACGAATCCATCTGGCACCATCCAGAGACCCAATCTAATGAAAGCATAACCACCCATCTTCAATAGGATTCCAGCCAAAATGACAGAACCTGGTGTGGGAGCTTTAACATGAGCCCATGGAAGCCAATTGTGTAGTGGAAACACTGGGAGCTTCACACCTGCACCCATGAATACTGCAAGGGCGAAACCGATCTGAACATCAACAGGTAAGCCCATATTTCTGAGTTCAATCATATTGAATGTTGGAGTGGGTGCAAGGAAGAACAAGACAAAGAAGGAAATAACCATAACAGCTGAACCAAGATGTGTATAGATTACAAACTTCATTGCAGCATGTTCACATCCTTCCTCACCATATTTTCCTATGATGAAGAACATAGGAATTAGAACCAATTCCCAGAACACAAAGAAACTGAATAGGTCAATTGACATGAAGACTCCAAGTAAGCCACTTTGCATGAATAGGAACAGAGCGTAGTACATGCTTGGTGCTTTCTTGATATGATTTGAACTAATGGCTGCAATAAACACTACTATGTTAGAAAGCACAATCATGACAACAGATAATCCATCAACACCTAAGAGTAATTGAAGCACTGGTGCATCAGGCCCAGTCCCGATTGGAGCGAAGACAAAAGACCAACCGTATGTACCTCCCGTTGGATCAGTTAGCTGAACAGCAGGGTCAATCGCCATAGCAAGGGCAATTGCAAGTATAAGCTCGAAAGCTCCGATTAATAGAGTAAGCCATCTTGCTGCCTTTCCACCAATGACTAGTGAGATGAATGCACCAATGAGTGGGAGCAATATCATGAATGGTAAGATTCCAAAAGGTACCATTGAAACAAGGTCTGCAATGAATTGGAACTGCATCTTAGATTACCCCCAACGTGAGAAGTATGATCAGCATCATCATTCCAAGTCCAAAGATGAGTACTGAAACATAGTCGTTCACTCGTCCAGTCTGCATCGACTGACCACTAGTTGAGGCGGCTACACTTTGAGTAGATACACCTTCAGCAAATCCATCGACAATATGATCATCGAACCAGCGGATTCTACGTCCAAGTGCCTTTGCGGTACTAGCTGACTTGAAGTCAATCCCATCGATGATGTTGTTATCTATCCTAACTCTATACCATTCAGCAAAATTCAGGAATTTGTTGAGCACCCAGTAGTAGAATTCGTTTATGTACCAACGGTGCTTCAAGAAATTGTACACCTTTCTCCTGATGCCACCTTCTGGGATGATTGTATTTGGTTTATCAGCTCCCTTGATGTAGATGAGGTATCCAGGGATACCACCTACCGCAAGTGCAAGCAGGGTTATCATAAAGGGTACAATACCCGCCTCACTAAACTTGACCATAATCATCTCTGTGAGAATCTCACCCCAAGTGAGCTCAGTTCCAGTTGCAAGTATCTGAACGTACGGGAATACAAGGAATGCGATAATGGTGAAGGCTGCTAGAAGATACAGTGGGACCATCATTGCAAGACCAGGATCATGAGGCTCGCCATGGTGTTCTTCAGATTCATGCTCTTCATGATGCTCATCGGAATCCTCAGGATAGTTGTCCACAGTGGTTTCATGCTCCTCATCGTGACCGGAGCCATGACTGTCATGCTCAGCCTTGCTTGGACCATAGAAAGTCAGACCCATGAGCCTGAAGCTGTAGAATATTGTACAGGCTGTTGCAAGGATGGAGAAAAGGAAAACGAGCCACCCCACTGCAACCAGAATCACACCTCCAGAGCCTACAATCTGATTCTCAATGACCATGAGTTCATATGCATACTCAATGATCGAGTCTTTTGACCAGAACCCTGAGAATGGAGGAATACCTGCAAGAGCAAGAACACCAATCCACATGACAATGAAGGTCTTCTTCATGTGTTTTTTCAGACCACCCATTTTCGATACATACTTCGTGTGGACGGCATGTATCACCCCTCCGGATGCAAGGAATAGTAGCGCTTTGAATGCACCGTGCGATATCACATGCGTAACGCTTGCTAGAAATGCAGATTCATATCCCACGTGTATCCCTAATCCAAGCTCATGCGCATAGAGTCCATAGAAACTGATCAGCCCAGCAACTCCAAGACCTAGCATCATGTATCCAAGTTGACTCAGAGTCGAGAAGGCGAGAATCTGTTTGAGCTCGTTAGAAGTCATACCCATTGTAGCAGTCATTAACGCAGTGAGCGCACCTATGATTGCAACAACGATGAAGAAGAATGTAATTGCATCAGCACCGGAAACCTGCAAGAGATTGATAGCATGCTCGCCACCGTTATGATCACCAGCGGCAGCTGCCTGTGCATTCACCATTGTGAGTAAGAATCTCGCTGTTATGTAGATTCCAGCTTTGACCATTGTAGCTGCGTGAATCAGAGCTGAAACAGATGTTGGACCTGCCATAGCTTCTGGAAGCCACACCTGTAGAGGAGCTTGTCCAGACTTGCCAATAGCGCCCATAAAGATAAGCAGGAAGGTTGGAATGAGCATTCCCAGTCCAGCCATTGTGGTCCACCATTGCTGGTAGTTCTCTGCCATAAGAGTAAATGAGAATGTGCCAGTGAAAGCGAAGAGTAGTAATATACCACCAAGCATGAAGGCGTCACCGATTCTTGTGACAATGAATGCCTTTGTTCCACAGTGAGAGTTATACTGTCCCTCAGTTTCGAACTGAAGAAGTGGATTCTTGTACTGAATCTCTCCAGGAGCAGTTTCTGGTGGATTACGCTTATCATTCCAAAAGCCGATGAGACCGTAAGAACAAAAGCCCATGATCTCCCAGCCAATGAATGCTATCAGTAAGTTGTTGCTGAGCACAAGAGTGAGCATACCACCACCAAAGGCAAGCATTAGGAAGAAGAACCTATCACGGTCCCCCTCGTGTGCCATGTATTCAGTGCTGTATACGTAAATCAGGAAACACAATGTACTTGCAAGAACAGCCATGATCACTGATAGTGGGTCAAGTAGAATCTCGAAATTAATTCCAAGATATTCAATCCACACCCAAGATGTTTGGGTCTGAGGATTGCCTACCTCGAGTAAGAGTGACCAACAGAGCACCATTGCAATTCCCATCATGATGGCTGGCATCCAGTCACGCAGTTTTGCACTGAACTTACCTGCAATAGGTACCAATAGTGCACCTGCTAAGGGGATTACGAGGATTAGATAATAGGGTAGTCCAAACAACATCTCATATCACCTCATGGATGGATTGCCTCGAAGGGAATTATGTTCGGTATTGCTTCCACTGCGGGCACAATGATATCCAGTGCAACTCCTGGGAATATTCCGAAGAAAACGATGAGGAATCCGAGAATTATCATTGGAATTGTCATTGATCTCGGCCCTTCTTTCACATCCTCAAGGTTTTCGGGATGAGGTCCTAGAAAGACCTTCCAGAAGAAGCGAAGCATGTATCCAGCACTAATTATACTGCTAGACACTGCAAATATTGAGAGAACCAGGAAATTCATGAGCACAGTTTCTGAACCTGGAGGAGCTGCAGCTTGGAATCCACCTAAGAACATCATCCATTCACTAGCAAATCCAGAGAGCGGTGGAGAACCTGCGATGCTCATCATGCCTATAGCTGCCATGAATGCAGTAATAGGCATCTTATTTGAGAGACCTCCAAGTTGGTCAACATTACGAATATGTGTCTGATGCATAACCGTTCCAGCAACCATAAACAAGAGACCTTTGGAGAAGGCATGGTTGATTAGATGGAACAAACCTCCAGAAGTGCCATAGACTGTAAAGACTCCAAGTGCGAATAGGACATATCCCATTTGTGAAACTGATGAATATGCCAACAGTCTCTTGATATCCTTCTGAACCAGAGCCATGAAACCGCCATAGAACATTGTCAGGACGCCTAATAGAGCCACCCAGAATGAGAGGCTTGAAGCTGCAGGGCCCAATGTAATCGTACCGAATCTAACCAGAGCATACGCTCCAGTCTCAATCATGGCACCAGAGAGTAGTACTGAGATAGGGGTTGGAGCCTCCGCGTGAACTGGAGGTAACCACCAATGAATCGGAAATACTGCCATCTTGACTAAGAATCCAGCAGCAAGAAGTATGAAAATTAGCTTGAGAAGATCAGCCCCTCCAACATAGGTTGCCAGCATTCCTTGAATCGCTGCTAGCTCAAATGAAGTTGCGCCACTAAGGAAATAGAGAAGGCCAAATCCGATGAGAATACAGACAGCACCTGATTGTGTATACAGCCAAAACTTGAGAGCTGTGCGTTTTCTGGTTTCAGGCAGTCCCCAGAAGAGAATCAGAAAGTATGATGGAACAAGCATTAGCTCCCACGCAATAAAGAACTCAATGAGATTCGTAGCCAATGTGACCCATTGCATACCCATCAAGAAGAACAACTGATTTGCAAAGAATGATGGTTTGCTATGTTCATGCTCAGTATATCCAACTGCATACACTACAGAGAGGAATCCTAACACAACAATTGCAAATGTGATTGGGAAGGCGATCCCATCAAGGTAGAGACCAAACTCCCCAAGGATGACAGACCAGCGAGTGCCTTCGAATGCGGGACTTTTTTCAACCATAACTCTCCAGAAAGGTGGAACCATTAAGACAACAGCTAAGCCAGAGAACACTACAGCTATTTTTCCTGCAGCATCGCCAATCCTATTTTTCAGAAGATAGATGAGCAACCCACCGAGAAATAGCACCAATAATGATAGGGCCATGAAAGGAATCTCAAAAGTCGTCTGCATTTAGCGGAACCTCCTTCCACGCCACTCAAGTGGGTCTCTATCTAGAGTTTCAATCTTATCAGGTCCAAAGAGTAAATCTTCGCGTTCGCCTTCTGACAGGTCAACGATAGGAGTGTGAAACAGAGCATCAAACTTGCATGCTTCGACGCATAGTCCACAAAAGATGCAACGAGTATAGTCGAAGTAAAGCGCAGCATCTTTCTCGTACACCTTGTCGTCCTTATCTATTCGGATTGCAACTACGGGGCATGCCTTAACACATTGGCTGCATGCTGTACAAGCATGTCGAACATGGATGTGACGCCCCCGAGTCCGTTCGGGATAGTATCTATCCTCAAATGGAAAGAGGTTTGTGATTGGTCTTCTGAAAATCTGTCTGAAGACGTGTCTTAGTATTTTGAAGATATCACCTAGGTTACTAAAGAATCCCATCTCTCTAACCTCCTACAAGCAATAATGCCAATCCTGGCACATAGACAATGGCCAACATTGCTACTACTATATTTAATATCGCAAGGGGCATCAAGTATCTCCAGCAATAGTAAACAATCTGATCCTGCCTTAATCTGTGGAATGATGAACTAACAAATATGAATAGAAACAGGACAATCAGGAATTTGATAATGAAGTTTACAACTCCTGGTAGGTAGGGAACTCCGTGGAAGCCGCCCAAGAAGAATGTTACAATCAGTGCGGAATACAAAATTTGTTCAGCAAACTCTGCAAAATATGTCAGAGTGAAATAGATGCCAGAGAATTCTGTTCTCCAACCAAAGATAATCTCTGAGTCTGCAACTGGAGCATCAAATGGAAATGTACCCACTGAGGCAATTGCAGCAGTAAGGAATGTAGCTGTGTTAATTGGTAATAGAACAACATACCAGATTGCACTCTGTGCCTGAGTGATTGCCATGACACTCAATGATCCTGCAAGCATGGCTGGACCTACTGATGAGATAATCATAGGAATCTCGCACGCAAACTGATTGTTAGCTGCGCGGAATCCACCAATTAGTGAATATTTTGAACCACTAATCCAACCTGCCAGAAGGGCAATAACTGGAACTGCAGTCAGGAATGCAAAGATGAGTACTAGACTAACAGAAAGGTCTGCGATCACCCAAGTCTCATCCCATGGAATAAAGCCAAATGGCAGTAGAACCATAACTAATAGGAATCCAGGTAGGAATCGATACATCCATCTTCTTGAATTGTCCGGAATGATAGTTTCCTTTGCTATTAGCTTAATGGCATCAGCGAATAGTTGTACACCACCATACTTCCCCATGTGGAAAGGTCCTCGTCGCATCTGGATACGACCCCAGAGCTTCCGAGTAGCCCAGACGAAGAATATCAGAGTCATTACAATAAATATCAAACCTGGAAATAGAACTGCCTTGAATATCCACCAAAAGTTATCGATAACCAAGAGCCAGATGAAACTGATTAGATTTTCTGCCCACAGAACCACGTTGTGAAGGAATTCCCAAATGACACCAACTAACCACCATAACCAGTCAGGGATTCCAGCTAGCCATTCAAAGAAGTCGAACTGCAACAACATGCCACCTCCCATTAACGATCCCACCATCCTACATAGGGATCTAGACTCCCAAATATTGCTATGAAGTCAGCAAATCTATTTCCTGGTGCAAGATACTTTAGAGCTTGATATGAATTGAAACATGAACCTCTAATCTTGGCTCGGTATGGAGTCTGTCCTTTATCCTCTGTCTTCAACCAAAGTCCCAGAACACCTCTGGTACCCTCAACTCTTCCATATGCTTCCCCTTCTGGAAGTCTGTTAGCTTTACCACGAGCCTTCGGGTCAACGATTGGACCTTCTGGTATTTGAGGAATAAGCTGTCTGATGATATTTACTGAGGTCTTGACCTCTTTGAATCTCTGAATCATCCTGTCGAATGCATCACTCTCACCGGGATGGTCTGGATTTTCGGTTGTTGGTACTTCCCAGTCGACTAAGTCATAAGCTAGATTTGGATCAGGCATATCTTTTCGCATGTCCATGGGGACGCCACATGCTTTCACATTGGGTCCTGACAAACCCCACCTGATTGCTTGTTCAGCTGAGTACTTAGCAATGCCTTCTGTTCGCATCCTGAAAATAGGACTACCCATCAACATGTCTTCAAATTTCGACATATTAGTTTCTAAGCGATCTATTGCCATCTCCAACCGATTAAGAGATTTTTCAGTGAAGTCATACCTCACCCCTCCAGGAGTGTTGTATGAAACCGTATGTCTTGATCCAGTGAGTTCCTCAAAGGCATTCAGGAAATATTCTCGATCAATCCATGGCCAGATAAGCATGGCAAAGAATCCTAGCTCAGCAGAAAACTGGCCCCACCAGAACTGAATGGAGTGAATCCTACTGGCTTCCATCATAATTGTACGCATTACCTTAGCTCGCTCTGGAACTTCTAACTCTGCAATCTGTTCAACTGCGGAAATATATGGATACTCAGATAGAAATGCTTCAAGCATACACAATCGTTCCATGACAAGAGAACCTTGTCGGAAATTCCTGAATTCTAGAACTTTCTCAGCAGATCTATGGAAATAACCTGCATGCGGATCACACTCAACAATATAGTCACCAACAAGTTTTAGCTTCGCAGCCCAACCGTGTGCTGATACGTGCTGTGGCCCAAACCAAATATCTGCTGCCTCATTAAGAATATCTGGACTCATTCTTCAGCACCTCCCTTTGCTGGACGTGGTTTAGGAACCGATAGTCCAGATTCATCTAATCGACTTCTGTCTGTCACGAAGCTTTTCCTAAGAGGATATTGACCCTCAAGCTCATCGGGAAGGAGTAGTAATCTAAGATCTGGATGACCCTCGAAGTTGATGCCAAACATTTCATGCGTTTCCCTCTCATGCCATTCAAAGGCGGGGAAAATATCACTTGTAGTTTCAATAGAAGGTTCACTACCTTCTAAATCAACACGCAAATGACAAATGAAAGAGTTGAGATGAGAATATAGAACATATCGTACCTGATACTTGTCCTCACCTAAGTCTACACCAAAGACACATTCTGGAAATATCATCTGTACAGATTCGTCCAAAAGAGTGACAATGTCACGGATCTTATTCTTCGGAACTTTGAACTCTACTTGATTTTCACCGATCATATTTGCCTCAATATCAGGTAGTTCGGCCTGTACCTTCCTCACCAGGGCAGTGATTGATATGAGATCAACAGCACTCATTCTAAGATGCCTCCTCTTTGACTGGTCGACTCAGATCAACTGTGTCATATCTTCGATTGTACATCAACATCAGAACAAGGGCAAGAGCTGTGTGGGCTGCGGCAACAGATATTACTAACATTATCAGTCCTTGTGCAGTGAATGAGAAGAAACCTCCATAGATTGCGAAAGCAACTAGAGCTATGTTTACTCCATTACCCATTATTTCTGCACCAATGAGGATTCGAATAAGATTCCTCTTCACAATCATACCATATGCTCCAAGTCCAATTAGCATGAATGCTACAACAAGATACCAGCTTAATGGAACCATTAGTTCTGCGCCTCCTCTGGACCATCTTCTGCAACAGCGGTTTCAGTTTCTTCATCAGTATCAGGCATAGGTTCTGCTTCTATCCCAAATTCTCCAACAACTTCAGGAAGCATTTCAGCCTTTGCCATTTTCATTAATGCCATAGTACCAACAAGCGTGGTCACAATGATCAGTGCAATAATCTGTACATAGACACCATGGTCTTGCCAGAGCCATTCAGCTAAGCCTTGTAAGCTCTGAGAAAGCTCAGGAATTCCGGGAGGTATCAATTCAGGCCACGGAAATGCAAGAGCAAGCCCAGCTGATATTGTCATAACAACTATGGCTAAAATCTGCCCAATGCGTCGTACCCTTTTCGATTCAAATGTTTCTAGGGAACTATCTTGTGCTCTGGGGAGAAGAAGAACACCGAATATGATTAGAGCGCTAATTCCTCCGGTATAGACTGCAATCTGCATACCAGCAATAAAAGGAGCGTCAAGCAGAAGGAAAAAGCCAGCGACTAGACTAGCCATTATTCCAAAGAAGAATACAGCATATACGATGTCTTGGTGCTCAAGAGCAAGATATGCAAGGATGAGTACCATTACTGCAATTACAATGAACTCGACTTGTTCAAAGAGTGATAATATTGCTGCTATGTCTTGCACTGTATAAACCTCCCTCTAATGATGGACCTCTTTCTTTGCCTCTTTGGCTCTTCTGTAAGCCTCTACGGTTTCTTTTCCATCTAAGACAGCTTGAGGTAGAACTTTCATAGCGAAGCCAACTCCGCCCATTATTAAAACTACAAACAACAGAGTCTGCCAAACAACTAGTGCATCCAATCGTAGTGTGGATGAAGCCAGTAACCATAGAAAAGCGCCCATCACGTCAACAACCACGAAAAGGATTGTATAGATAATGTAATTATATGGATAAGAAATTCGAGCAGGTCCTATTGGCTCTTCACCACATTCATAGCTAGCTGTCTTTTCTGAATTTTGAAGAACATGAGGTCTTAAGACCCATGATGCAAGCAGCATAACTACTACAAGAACCACCGCAAGTAATGCCCAAACAAGTACCGGCACGAAATCTACGAATAACCTCATAGTTCTAAACCATCCGTTCTAATGCTCTCAAGCTCTCTGTGGTTAGGGAAAGCACGAATCACGGCAATGTAAAAGTGTTCCCTATCCATGAATTGTTCAGCCCGATTTTCTCTTGTTGCAGTTACAAATGTTGAATCCTTCTGGTTGCTATGTAACAAAGACATTGCAGTTCAATATTTCACGCAACATTCGGAATCTATCTCTGTAACTTGAGAGCGCCGGTAAATCTCCCCATATTAAAAACGCTTCGAATCTCTGACTCAAAGGAGTTAAATATCGTATGTAACCCTCGGAGCGCTAGAATTCCCTTAACATTTCAATAGGTGATTAACTTGAGTACAACCGAAGAGGGTGGTTTCTTCTATTATCTTGCGCTCCTCATCGGTATGGTCCTACTTGGAGCATACCTATGGCACATAATGATAACTCCGACCTTCAGTCAATTCTTCCAGTTTATTCTGGTGATGTCAGGAATTATCCTTATTATGACTGCAATGTTGTTTGTCTATGGTAAGACTCGATCCATGAGAATCGGCATGACTATTGCCTCAGGTATCCTTGGTGGAATTCATGGCTTTCTAGTTCTTGCTCTGTACGGCGCCATTACAGGAATTATACTGTTTGCATGGATGGCATTCGGTTTGTTGCTTGCATTTGCAGCATACAATTGGCTACAGGAATAATAATGAGGAATCTTACTCGGTAGCCTCAGATGGGGCTGCCGATGTTTCCTCGCTTTTTGTGTCTGATTCTTCTGACTCTGATTCTTTAGTAGAGCTTGCTTCTGCTTCAGGCTCAGGTTCCGCTTCTGGCTCTTCAAGTGGAGGCCCGTAACTTAGCTTACTCACATCCATAATTCCTGGTGTATATGCCTCTTCGGTATATTCCTTCGAATTGAGCATCGCGAATCCACCAGCAACCATGATAATTGATCCTATAGACCAACTTGAAAGAAATGCCGTATCACCTAAGGGGACAGGATTCACAACGAAGTAAAGCATATAGAATAATGAGAATACCGCAGCTATAGATAGCATTGTAAGCTTTGATCTACCTCTCTCAAGGACGAAGTATCTGTAATAGAATGGTAGTGCGAGTATTGGCCACATCATTAACCAGATTGTGTCACTCCAAGTCATAGTTCCATCAACAACTTGAAAGAAGAAACTGAAATAGTACGAACTAAGAAGTATGATTCCTAACCAAGCAAGACAGTAGGGTTCGCTATCTTCTCGTAGCTTCATTGCATCATCCCCATAGCATCTTGATTCTCGTACTTTCTCTGCCAATGAGTAGTACCTGCTCTAATCTTGTTCTGTAGTATTATGTGTGCTCGAACAAAGTCCGCTGGCTTGGGTGGACAGCCAGGTAAGTAAACATCTACCGGAACGACCTTTTCTGGTGGCGTCATCAAGGAATAACCATCCCAGAACAGACCACCACTAGCTGCACACTGACCAAAGGATATGACATATTTTGGCTCTGGCATCTGCTCGTAAATTCTACGAAGACGGGGAACCATCTTCTTTGTGAGTGAGCCTGAGATCCACAGGACATCAGCCTGACGAGGCCCAAAGAGAGGCAGCATACCAAAACGTTCTATGTCCCATCTCGATGCGACTGCTGCAGCTCCATCTGCCATGCAGCAACCCAAACCATATTGCACTGGCCATGGGCTATGAGCACGACCCCACCTTAGCATCCATTTGAGAGGCGGTACGTTTTGTAGCCACTTAAGCAGGATTGGCGCAATACGACCGAATCCATTTCTAAATAGGTCATAGAAGATCCACATGAAATATTTTCCAAACTTCAATATCATGGGAAGCCAGAAGGCAAATATCTTACCAGGGTTCGAGATCTCTTTTCTATCATACTTTAATTTAGCCGCTCGAATTCGCGCTAATCGTCGTATACCAAAGTATTGCGGAGCATAATTTGCGAACCAGATACCTGTGCTGTGAGGATGTCCACCATGGCGTTGTGCAATCTTAAAAATGACAAAACTCTGTGACCATGATAGCATGAAGAAGTGTCGCCTCTCATCCTCAAGGAAATAACCCATCATCGTCACTCCATGTGGTGAGTTGACATACCCATCGATACCTGCTTCTGCGGATGCCTGCTCAAACTGGAAGTCATCCAAGACTGCTGTGAGGTTTTCTAATGGTGCGAAGGCTTGACCAACTACAAGTGTTGGCCCTTTCTTCTTGATTCTCATAGGATAGAATCTGTCTTTCCATTCATGTTCTGCAATGTGGTCATCGTATACAGTTCCTCTGTAGTCCTCAGTAACTTGTTTTACAACTTCAAAGCCCTCAGCAATCTCAGCCTCATCGCCCTCATATGCAATCATCAAAGTACAATGGTGCACTGGGAATGGGAACTTCTCCTCTGAGTCCCAAGCCTTCTTCTTAAGTTCTGTATACTTGCTCTCTTCAAACTTTATTGTAAATGGTAATGGTCCTTTCTCGAGAATGGTCTCTATGGCATGGACCATTTGGTAATTCTCACCAAAACTTGAAACTATTATTTTGATGGGAGTCAGCGGCTTGATCTTTAGTTTGATCTTTGTGATGATACCAAGAATTCCCTCAGTATCGCAGAATAGATCAGTGTCAGAAGATTTGATGATTTTTCCATTTGGAAGAACAACTTCCACCTCGAGGACATTCTTGTTGACATTGCCATATTTCAGTGAACCAATCCCGTCACCACCTTGGGCAACCCAGCCTGCTATTGTGGCTGCGACACCAGATGAGGGATAACAACGAATATCCATACCCACACGGTTCAATTCATTTTGGAGATTAGCCCAAGAAATCCCTGGTTCCACAAGAACGTAATTCTCGTCCTTATTGACTTCGAGAATTTTATCCATTTGTCTGATATCAACGATAATACCACCTTTTCGAGGGATGGCACCTCCATATCCTGATGTGCCTGCCCCCCGTGGGACTAAGGGTATTTTTTCCTCATTTGCGATCTTATACAATTCTTGAATTTCTTCGGGGCTTTTAGGTCGAACTAACGCATCAGGTTTATTGTTCATTAACCAACCGACTTGTTTTGGAAGTGCGCCTACATCTGTTGATTGAATAAGAAGTTCATGCTTTGCTGTAACAAGCCGATCTCCGAAGATTGGAGACAACTTGTCGATTTGCCTTTTCTTGAGTCCCATGGGAGATATCTCCGTTAATACGGTCTTGATACCTATGACAGGCGGAGGGAAATCTATACCATAAAAACCTAGCGAGTCATCATTTTTCCATTACACAAATACCATTTCTACCTTATAGAATAAAATTACACTTCATGGTCTTTATCGCAACGAGTGTCGAAAAATAGTTTGACATTAAAACTCAGAAATATTAAATATACCACATTTCACAAAAAATCTACTTTGCATTGTCCACTTGCATTGTGCAGTCTAAAAGGAGATTCCATTCTTTGACTCACATCAATGCAAAATCCAAACTAACAATCATTGCTATAATAACAGGTTTGACAATTGTTTTCTTGGGAGCTACATATGCATTAGCGCACCCTAGTTATACACAGGAATGCAATACATGCCACACGACTGAAACATTAGTAATATCATCAAACGCTACTGGAACAGTAAATGCAGAAGTTGGAAATCCATTTACCTTGGTTGTTGATGCATCAGGTAGTACTTCAAATAAAGACCAAAACTTTGCTGTTAAGGTCATTTCAACTTGGGCAGATAACAGTCAATTCTCGTTCCCCGATACAACAGTATTAGATAACGATGGCGTAAGCGATCTAAATCCTGTTCAAAAAGAGATTCAAGCTTCATTAACGTTTACTCCGTTAGCTGCTGGTTCTTGGACTCTACGAATATGGAGTGCTGCAAAAAGTGGTCTATCAAAGAGTCTGGACGTCTCAGTTTCAGTGACTACTGTTGATTCAACACCTCCCACCATTGACAATCCCAGCGATGCAACAATCTATGAGGGACAGACAACCAGTATTACCTGGAATCCTTCAGACGCTAATCCTGATAGTTATGAAATCTATGATAATGAGGTTTTATGGTTAAGCGGAGCATGGAGTGGTTCTGCAATATCCGCACCACTTCAATCTCTTGCACTAGGCATACACAACATAACTCTTGCAGTTTATGATATTAATAGCAATTGGATCTCAGATCAGGTCGATGTAACGGTCTATGATGGAACACCTCCAACTATTGACAATCCAGCAGATGTCCAATATAACGAAAGCCAAACTGGAAATGTTATTACATGGAATCCAAGTGATTCACACCCGCAGAGCTATGAAATCTATAAAGAGAGTGTCCTGGTAAAATCTGGAACTTGGAACGCAAGTGCAGAAACTATCTCCATTTCTGTTGATGGTCTTTTAGTTAATACATATAATTATACAATCGTCGTTACAGACGTTGGTGGCAACACGATAGCAGATCAGGTTGATGTTATAGTATCTGACGGAACACCTCCAACTATAGATACTCCAAGTGATGTTTCTTACAATGATGGTCAGACTGGAAATTCCATCACCTGGAATCCTTCTGACTCATATCCTGTGAGTTATACAATATACAGAGATGGGTCGCCGATAAAGACAGGCAATTGGAATTCTTCATCAGAAGCAATCACAATATCAGTAGATGGCCTTAGTGTTGGGACATATGTCTACATGCTTGAAGTGACCGACTTAGGGACTAATACAGCAACCGATACAGTTCTTGTAACGGTGAACGATGTTGTTCCTCCTACAATAAATGACGTTGGAAACTTCACCATGATTGAGTATTCAACAGGGAACACCATTACATGGACCCCATACGATCTAAATCCAAGTAACTATGTGATCTACAAAGACAGTGTCGTAATAAAAAGTGGTACTTGGAATTCAAGTGCAGAGTCCATTATTATCAATATTGATGGTCTACTTGTCAATGTCTATAACTTTACTATCGTTGTATTTGACCTCGGTGGCAATACTGCAAATGATACATTGTTTGTAACCGTTTATGATGGTACTCCTCCAACTATTGACACCCCAGCGGACACTCCATATCCTGAGGGAGTTAATGGTAATATGGTCAGCTGGAATCCTTTTGATTATCATCCAAAGAACTATACAATCTACAGAAATAGTGCTTTCCTTCGTAGCGGTGCTTGGAATTCGAGTAGTGAAACCATCGCAGCACTGTTAGATGGTTTGACCCTAGGTGATTACAACTTCACTATAATCGTCTTTGATACTTCAGGATTTAGCGTTACTGACGAGGTCTGGATTACAATCTATGATGGTACAGATCCAACAACAACTCATCCTGCTGATGTGTATTATCCTGAAGGCCAGTTAGGTGATACAATTACTTGGCAGATGTTTGACTTGCATCCTGTGAGTTACGTAATAAAAAGAGATGGTGGGACGCTGTTATCGGGCACATGGAATACAACCGGTGAGAGCATCACTATTAATGTAGAAGGTCTCGTCATCGGGGAATACAACTATACAATTACAGTAACTGACATTGGAGGGAACTTCGTAACAGATTGGGTATTGGTTACAGTATATAATGCAGATCTCCCTACAATCAATCACCCTCAAGATGAACTTGTGGTTGAATATTCAACAGGTAATACAATTCAATGGATTCCTCTTGATCTTAATCCTTTCAATTACTCAGTGTATAGGGAGGGTGAGTTAATCAAGACAGGACCTTGGAATGCAAGTGCAGAACCAATCACAGTTTCGGTTGATGGTTTGACCCTTGGCCAGTATAATTTCACTGTCGTAATTCATGATCTTGATGGGAATAGGGCAAACGATACAATAATTGTGACAGTCTATGATGGCACAGATCCAGTTCTAGATAGTCCTTCAGATGTCTACTATGACGAATTCGTTCCAGGGTCATCGATTACTTGGACTGCAACCGATTTGCATCCAGTTTCTTATGAAATATATCGAAACGACACAGGAATACCGATTCAATCTGGATTATTGAACTCAACATCAGATTTGGTCACTATCAATGTAGAAGGTCTTTCGTTTGGTGTCTATAATTATACAATAATTATCACAGATATAGGTGGAAACATAGCAAAAGACATGGTTCTTGTTATTGTACAAGATGGTACTCCTCCCGTTATTACACCTCATTCGGATATACAATATGACGAAACAACTGGCAGTGGAACTATCAATTGGATACAGTCCGATTTGCACACCTACAACTACACAATATACAAAGATGGAATCCCGATAAGAACAGGACTCTGGAACTCAAGCTCTGAGATTATATCAATCTCGGTCACTGGGCTTTCAGCTGGAAGTTACATCTACACTCTTATTGTGCAAGATTTGGGAGGCAATACAGATACTGATCAAGTGTTAGTGACTGTAGTTGATGCTCAAATCCCAATAGTAAATCACCCTGACGACATAAACATGAATGAAGGAGAGCTTGGCTTGATTATATCGTGGACACCTTCAGATTTACATCCAGCAGGTTATTTCATCTATAGAAATGGTAATCTGTTTCTGTTTGGAACATGGAACTCAAGTGCTGAAATAATCACAGTATCATTGGATTCGTCGTCATATGGTTGGTATAA
>JAEORG010000079.1 GCA_016841005.1 Candidatus Thorarchaeota archaeon
AGCAAATGATCCTGAAAGCCCACGTTTGAAGAAGCTTGTGAAGATATGCAGAGTATTCACCTTCAACATAATTTCCCAAGACGACATGATACTGATATTGAAACGTATAGCGGCTACACAAGAAATTGAACTATCCGATTCTACATTACAAGAGATTCTATACAACTCGGGTGGTGATTTGAGAGCAGCTATATCCGATTTAGAGATGATTGCAAAGGGTGGCTATGGGGATGCTGTCTTATCATATCGTGACATCCGTCGCAACATTATTGATACCCTCTCGAGATTGTTCATGGTTAGAGATATGGAAACAGCCAAGAATGTTCTTTCTGAATCAGATACTGACCATGACACCCTACTTTTATGGGTTGAAGAAAATATACACCATCATCTCAAAACACCAGATGAGTTGGAGCGCGGCCTGGAGTCATTATCGCAAGCAGATCTGTATCTCGGACGTATTTGGAAACAATCGAATTGGCGTTTATTGGCATATTTCTATGATATACTAGCACTTGGAATTCCTGCGAGTAGAATAGAAACCCCATATGCAAAAACAAGTTATTCGCAACCAAAATGGCCACTTCTGATGTGGCAATCTAATATGAGTGAAAGAAAATATGCTGATATACGAAATCGTCTTGCTCGAATTGTGGGTGTTTCAAAGAAACGTGTAGCAAGAACACATCATGACACAATTCAGAGAATAGTTAATAAAAACCCATCCGAGGAAATAAAATTCACCAAGTGGTTAGGTATCAAAAAGGGATCATTCGTTCAGAGAGGAAGTCAGCGCTCACGCCGCTGAATGCAGAATACAATCTTATGAAGTATCCCATATTTTCTTCTAGATATTTCCGAATTCTAAAGACTGCATTCTTGCTTTGTTTCAGGATAATTGGTATAATCGACTCGATTAACACAAGCCCTTCAGGAGGTGCTGGTTCAATACCTCCTGAAATTGGTTCCATAGATAATAAATTCGATATTGTTTGAGATGGTCGTCTTCCGTGTCCTATCTCAAGAAGTATTGCCACTGACTTCCTTACCAGCTTCCAAAGGAATCGTGTTCCAAAGAAATCAAAGGTCAACATCTCATCATTATGTTTTACTGATACATTCAATATTGTAGAAATTGTATTACGGTTTCCGTCAGGTTTTGATATCATTGCATAATCATGACTACCCACAAGTTGTCTAACCCCATCTCTAATCAAATCAATATCTAGCCCATCTTCTGTAATTCTATGATAGTACCTGTAGTGTCTAGCCAATATACTATGCCTCGATTTGAAGTCATCAGGTGCTTCTGCGTATGCCCATAATGAGATGTCATCAGGTAGGTTTCTATTAATCTCATCCAAGTTTAGCCATTTATCAGTTGATACTACTCCAATCTGTCCAAAACTATGAACGCCCCGGTCGGTTCTTCCAGATAGTTGAACTGTATCGACAGAATGTCTTCCCCCATCCCATCTTTCCATTGCATCGATTATCTCTCCTTGTACTGTTCTCACATTGGGTTGCCATTGAGATCCATAGTAATTTGTTCCAATATAGAATACTCTAACCAAGTAGTCTGTCAATACATAGGCACTCCATTACGAATCCCAGAGCTCGAGAAGATGTTTCAGTGCACGAGCTCTCATGTCTTCAATACAATACCGATAGATCCTTATTCGACCAAAAACTTTCTCTTCTATAAGACCAGCATCAATTAGAGTCATGAGATGTGATTTAGTTGAACTGTGATTGAGACCTATCCTTCTACATAATTCTGATATATTCAATTCAGATGCATAAGCCAACTCTTTTACAACTTTTATTCTTCCTTTTGATGAAAAGAGCTCTTCAATTTCCACTTTCGGAATTACCTCTTCTGTCACATTATTTCCTCCTCTCTTCTAATAGCTCAAGAAGAAATTGTTCCAGAAGCTCAGCTGGTACATCAGATATGCCTATCAAAGTGGTTTGGCCTCTTTGACCAATGCTTGAGCGTTTCGTATCGATAACACCATGCGCATTCAAATCCTGAACCCATTCCCA
>JAEORG010000080.1 GCA_016841005.1 Candidatus Thorarchaeota archaeon
CAAGCTCGACCAATTGAAGTTCATATGCCTCAAGGAGTCCGTTTACTCTTTCATCCTTTGCATCAATCTTTGTTTCCATTATCATTTGTTCACGAAGGAATTTACTACCAATCAATGATTTTTCTAATTTACTTAGATCCAATTTGCCTTTCACGATTGTAGGTTTTGCTTTCTTGAATTCCTCCCATTGCGCTTCATCGATTCGTGAATTTAGAAATCCAAATCCATCTCGATTGAGGGCTGAGGGGATAAGGTATCTTGTATCTCTCTTAGCAATTAGTTTGTCAGCGATGTCAAGACACAAATTACGAGCACTTCGACGTCCTAACTTCCAATTTTCTTCTTTTGCAAATACGTTTAGGATGTCTTCAGTAGTGACTTCTTCTACCAGACCAAATGAGAGGATGTCTAAAGCACCAAATACTGCAGCTCGTAGAAGAATCAATATTTCAGCTTGCTTTTCTTTCGATGTTTCCTTTTGAAGGAAATTCTGAATGTTCTTGTTTATTAAATTCCAAGGGTGCTTTTTCTTATCTGCATAATATCCCTTCATCATATCCGAAATTGTCTTCATATCACCTCTCCTGCTTAAATCGCATATCCTCTGAATATACGATATATATGCAGGAGTTTTTCGGCGTGTTTTACTCAGGAAGACAACCTCCAGACTCTCCTCTCTACCTGAAGAGAGCTATTTCCCTTTTGTGTTGTTGTATAGTTGACTATAATCCTATTTGTTTTAGAATAGAATAAAGATAGAAGCCCAATTTTTAAAAAGAAAGAAATGGATGCTGAGAGTATCAGCACCCATCATGTTTGATTATTTCTTCTTCTTCATTAAAATAATGACGATGATTACTATCACAACACCAGCTGCACCAATAATCAGCAACAATGTTGGATCGAGAGGAGCTCCACCGCCGCCTGGAGTTGTTGGTGCAACATACTCGGTCACATTAAGGACAACGAGATCGGATGCACTGTACCCAAGCCTATCGTAAACTGTAAGTTCGTAGTCGGTTAATGATGCATTCACACCATCTACATTGATGCTGATTGACCCACCATACCAACGACCGGATTCTATGATTGATCCATTTTCTCTTACAATGTACTCCCACGAACCTGCATCAGCAACTGGCATCCAAGTTATCTCATTTCCAGTTTCAGTTTCCATGTAGGTAACATCATCTGGATGATCTATAACTGGTCGATCATAGTACATGAATCCTATTTCGTTCTCCCACAATTCTTGGGCATCAGAATAGGTCGAATCATCTACATCTCCAGTCAATTGGTCGATTAAATATCCGTTCCAAAGAACATGTCCATTTAATCCCAAGACAATTGTAGCATTACCTGGCTGATTTGATTCTGTAAGCCCTGCAAGTGCTGTAGCGTTATCATATACAGTCATCAAATCACCCTCCTCTCCAATATCATAACCTTGGGTGAAGTTCAATGCTCCATAGTCACATGGATAATTAAAGATTCCATGATTTGGTGTCCATATATAGAATGGTTGTGAATCAGGATAGTTTTCTGAATATTCGAATCCGACCTTTGAGTACAATGGATTAGTTTGATAGACATTCATCATATGCCATGAAACTATCATTTCTCCTCCAGTATCCAAATAAGCTGAGAAGTCATCGAAATACGGGTAAATACCTGGCCAAGCAGAGTCTAATATTACAAGGCTCCAATCTTGACTGTAAAGGGAGAGGTTCATGTAGGATTCGGTATAGGTTATATAGAATGGAATACCTAAATCGTTTAAGGCATCAACAGCAGGTGCCATATATGGATTAATGAGATCATAGTTTTCAACATAGAATAGAACTTCACCTTTTGCCGCAGATAACCAGTTTGCGAAATTGATTAATGCTTGTGCATTATCGAAAAATTCAATCCTGCCATCCCGCATCACTGCTCCATCAGCTATCAGAATGATTCTACCATTACCATGTTGGTCGCCACCAATAACTGGAACGCCTACTGTATCTTCCCAAATCGAGAATGCTGAACCAGCAGTTCCAACAGCACCAGGTGCAAGACAACCCATATTACTACATCCTTCATGTGTGATATGTTCACCTGAAGGAACTAAGGCATTTAGTCCTGTAGCAGAATGGTTCACTCCAATATCCATGTTGGACAATAGGTAGTTCATGTTCTGATTATTTGAGAGTGTATGATCAGCAATTCCAAGAATTGATCCACCCGCATTGACCCAATTCGTTACTGCTGTGACTTCACTAGCAGTGAAGTTTACATTTGGATCACATACAATGAGTATGTCATATCCTTCAAGATTTGCAGCTGTTAATGTACTTGGAGGATACAGTTTATCAAACGTGTAACTTCTATTGACGAGTAAATCTCTCATTACTGTCTGAGTTGTTGATGATTGAACAAAACTGCTATCCCACGAATCGACGCCATAGTATGCTCCGTGTGTCAAATCATAAAGGATTCTTCCCTTGGGTCGCGGTGTTATCCAATCAACTGCATCAACTATGACTGGTTCCATCCAAGTTTCGAAGGAACTACAGTTACCAGTAAGGTATACCATCCTACCTCCACGGTCAGGATTGTCAAAACCAGCAATTGATGTCCATGTTGGTTCATCATAGTAGTACCCGAGTTCTAGATACTTCTCACCTAGTAATGGAAGGAGATTAAATCCACCTAATAGGGTTTGATTCCCAGTATATGGATAAATAGTGTCTTCTTCCAAGCTCTTTGTAACAGGATTTCTCTGATTCAGGTATATTCCATCATATGGGTCACCCACTAAAGGACAAGCGGAATAAGTCCAATCTCCTTCAGAATCCATTGGATAAAGATTGAACTCACCTTCGTAGCTCGGATCAATAATACCCGCATAGAAGAGATATCCTACGGCTGCATCAAAACAGAGAATTCCTCCTCCACCAATCCAGTAGTCTTTGACATGATAAATTATACTTTCTCTTGGTAATTGATTAGGCAACACAAAGGCATCATAATCTGTGATTTTCAGTTTTCTATCAAGAATATCCTGTGTTGATAATGCAGTCACATCATAACCTGCTGACACCAATATATCTATGACATTCTGATAGTCAGCTGTATACACACCTCCCGTGGCATATGCTGGCAAGGATATGTTATCCTCTGCATATACCGCCACTCTGAGGGTTTCTTCAACAAACTGAGCAGGTAGATTAGATTCTACAAGTGCTTGATTCGTGAGAACCTCAGTCGAGTTATTTGGACTTGCAATCAATGATGGAGCAAGAACAAACATTGGGAGGATCAAAATAATTAGAACTAACACGTGCTTAGATTTCTTCATATCCAAACTCCTCATTAGGCTACACGATTGAAATGTTATATAACATCTAGAAAATCTATTCGTAAATCCTCATTTTTTCGCCAAAGATTCATCGATTTCCGCTTTCTCTTTTAGCAATTCATGTCCTTCTTTAACAAGAAGTTCCATTCTTCGTTCGTACTCAGCACGACCAATTACTTTGCGTTTGTATTGAAGTTCTAGCATCGACTTCTTGTTTTTTATCTCTCTAAGTTGATTATCGATTGCTTTCTCTCGTGCTTTCAACAAGACTCGATTTTTTCCACCTGTACTTCCCAGTCGTTTTACCAACTCTTCACGTTTCTTCTTCACTACCTGAGATTCTCGAAGCTCCTTCTTTGCTGGACTTTCAAGTGATTTAGGTGGTGTTGGCCTTGGACCAATCGGTGCATCGTTTGGTACAGTTTGAGGTGGAGGTGGTTCTCGTTTCACAACTTCCTTTTCTTCATTAGTCTGATTGACGAGCTTGATATCACGTCCTTCATCCTGAGCCATCTTTGCTAGACTCTCTTTGTACCTCTTTAGACGTTCTTCAGGTGTTTCTTCGTTTGCCAAATGCTGTTCACTCACAATTCCTTAGAAGAATGTAGGTTCAACCTCGGATACACCTTTCGGTGCCTTCATTTTCATTGTCTTCTTTGGTGATAATAGCTCAGTGAGTTTGTAATTACGTGTGCCCATCCCTAGTTTCTCTGCGTACTCAACAGTCAGATATGGATTCTTCATTGGACCATGCAAGCGTTGGAATGGATGAAGATCAGGATCATTATGCACACGAACCATTGGTGGAATCATGCTCTCAATAAGACCTTCCTTTGCAATCAGATCAAGACTAGCTTGTTCAATAGCAACTATATCTCTACTACCTAAGACTCCAATATCATTCACCACTGCTGGTTCTCCAATACCCCAACAATCACAGATTGGCATGATTTGCATTAGGAAATTAATGAAGAACCTCTTATCCTCTTCAAAGGTCTTGAGGATTTCATTTGCACCAAGTGCCATCAGTTCCTGAAATAGGGCAAAGTTTGCTTGACCAAATGATAGGCAGCCAACACCTTCGTCTATTTTCATACAGTCCATACATTGATGACACATGCCCAAACCGATTGTCAGCTTATGTTCATCTTCCTTGTAATTGATGAATCCATCTTTGCATGCTTTAACGAGTTTCTTAGCATGTTCAGGAGTGCATTTCTTCGGATCCCAATAAGGAATAGATCCTTCGATTCCGTGGATCTTGTTCCATCTGGACTGAGCTGCATATCCCCCTAAAGCAATATTCTTTATTGCTCCACCAAAACCACATGAATTGTGACCTTTGACATGAGCAAGGTCTATCAAAACATCTGCATCTACAAGTACTCCTGCCATGTCCAAAGTCTCAACATTCTTGAAGTCTGCCTTGAACTCATAGGAATACTTGTCTTTGATCCCAGCAATAGGAATTATCGGACATCCACAGGTCTCTTGTGTATATCCACGATTCACAGCATTATAGACTGAAGTCGGATTATCTGTGACAAAGGGAAATGCACCTTGCTTCTTTACAGCTTCAACGATTCTACGCACGAAGAAGACAGGAACAGTTTGATATCCATCAGCAAAGCCCAGATGCATCTTAATTGCTACTTTATCCTTCTTGTCAATTGTCTTGAAATCTAGTTTCTTGACTACTTCATCTACCTTGGCAGCAAAGGAAGCGAACCTCGCCCTGTTGCCATGTTGTACTGATCCAAAATATACGTTGGAGGGTGTCGAACTCATAACTTGCATATTCTCCAAGTAGAATAAAACAATTACTGAATACGTACAACATCAGAAGTTTCTGTATTATTGGACGTAGACACTCTTTCCTTTATTTTCGATCTATCATGTAGGTATTGGTAAACTGCTTGTAATATGAGAATAAAACCTCCAGGTAAACCAAGAGGTGTCGCCCAGCTAAATTCCACAAGTGTTGCAAACGTCGCAAGAGTCACTCTCATTATGCCTGCAAGAAAGAATGCTATACCAGCTAAAACGGTATAGATCCACGCAGTATTTGATACATTGAATTTGTAAAGGAGGAAAATCGTACCTAGAATAGAAATTGTGAGACCTGTGCTACCAATATAACTCAAGATCAGAATAACCTCTGACATTGTCTGAAACAACATTACCTAACCATTGTGTCTGATTGATAATTTTCCTATTTAGTATAGCTATTCTCGTTATGAGGATAAAAATCGGATTGAGAAAGGATGCAAGGTGAAAGACCACTAGGGATGATGATGCGGAAACAAAGATTGCATCCTCTCTCTTTCCCCGTAGCTGATTTCTCAGCTATACCCGTGGGGAATCGCATGCACATTGGTAAATAATTTGTATAAAAGGGACTTGACCACGGTAATCTTTGTGTTAGATACGCCACATGTAGCGTATATCCATACTCATGGGTCTTA
>JAEORG010000081.1 GCA_016841005.1 Candidatus Thorarchaeota archaeon
AAATGATGCAACAAAGTATGTTGTATCGAATACACTAACAGAACACGAGTGGAATAACTCAGTCTTCATAAATGGTGATGTCGTGAAGAAAATTAAGGTGCTAAAATCACAGGATGGCCCTGACCTGCAAGTTCACGGTAGCGGCAACCTCATTCAGACACTCTTGAAACATGATTTGGTTGATGAATTGTGGCTCAAGATTTTCCCCATCACGCTTGGTTCGGGAAAGCGCCTATTTGATGAGGGCACCATTCCTTCTACGTTCAGATTAAAGGATGTTAAAATGTCTCCAAAAGGTGTCATCGTTTCCTCCTATGAGCGCTCAGGAGAAGTGAGAACCGGTTCTTTCAACTAAGATGGACTTGGGGTATAGGCTGACGGGGTCAGGTATTCAGGGGTACTTTCCCTCGCCTGTCATTGTTGAGCCACCCTTTCTTTTCATCTGTTTAATTTCGAGGCCCTCTTTCATAGTTGTGATCTTCAGTGAAGCATGAGGTTAGATTATGATGAAGAACAGCGATTTTTAAGAATGTGAATCGTGTCACCTAATCTATGAAGATGAAAAATAGGCAAAGAAATGCGAGTGGTGTCTTGAGCACAAAACATGCAATATTGAAATCACGAAGCATTGGACTAAGGAATCTAAATTATCTCTCTAATCCCAAATTTATCAACTTTCATAAAACTTTAAACACGAATTAGGGCATTCATAGGCCTTTTTGGAATCACTATAAGTCTATGGTCTTTCATAGTCATTATATATCTATGAACTTCGCATGGTCTCGGTGAATATGTATTGAAGAAGGTGCTATTATTCTCAATAACAATATCTTTCCTCTTCATAGTTGGTATTCTTGCTGTACCAATAACAGCAGAAGGGTCTAATGGTGGAGGAATGCCAATGATGCCAGGTATGCCTGGAGGCCATGACGGACATATGCCATATCATGATTTAGATGAAGAAGTCATCTGGATTTCCACTGATGTCATGACCATAATGGCTGCTGAAGACATGCCGGCATTTCACTTTTGGTTTAGTGAAGATCTCAATGGTTCTCTAGCAAGATTCATGGTTTCCTATGGAATGATTGCTGAATTTGAGGATGCAAATGGAGATGAGGCTATTCAATTCAATGAAACTACTCACTTTGCACCATTGTCAGCATATGACTGGTCAACCCAGTCCGGATTCGTTGTAGATAATCAAAGTCAGACAACTGAAGTCTGGTTGAGGTATACAAAGGGCGGAGCAAAAACAGACTATGACGATCATACTAGTCATATGATGCCTTGGATGAATGACCAACCAAGTATATACCACGATGGGGCTGAGATAGATTGGTTCGAGGGAGTCACTATTCAAATCTGGGCTCATCTTTATTTTCAGGAGTATAACAGCTCGATAATTGACACAGATGGTGAATTTACAGAATATACGATTGCCGGTGGTACAGAACTCAAAATCGACATTAGTATTGGTAATTTCCCATTTAGTAGCGAAACTGCGCAAGTAGCTGTACAGACACAGCTCCATGAAGATATGTCCATGAATCACATGTTCCAGGAAAATCATATGTTTCAAACGCGTGAGTACTCTCACAATGTGTCTTTCTCTTCCATGATGAATTGGACAACCGAATATGGTAACGAAAGCCTATTCGAAAACAGTCCATTTACACATATGCAACAGATTGATTTCTTTGATACTTCCACTCAACAAATTCAAGGATTCTACAAGTGGCTCGATATTGCAGAACTCTCTTGGCCTGGTGGTGACACAGAAATTGTGAATGTTACATCATCCTATGTACCAACAGGGATGGGGGTTTCACTCTTTTTCTCTTACCCCAACTTTGGTAATGGTAGTCTTCTTCACGATCCTTCGATAGGTCTCATAGAAGGTGCGGGACCATTTGTAGGAATTTCGAGTGATACGCTTATCATCGGTGTTATTGTGATAGTTTCAGTGATTGCTATTGTATTAATTCTATTCCAACGAAGGTAGCGAGTTATGCCGCTACCCCTTTCTTTTTTATAGTTAATTTTGACATGTATTTGAGAACTAAATACATGCTATGTGCTCTGTTTACATCTCGACTGGTTGGTTTATGAAGGAAGGTCTGGAATTTTGAATAAGTCATCTCTTGCTTTGGTTGTAAGCTTGCTTATGGTGGGGCTATTCTTACCTCTGGCAGTTGAAGCACAGGTTCCTGCAGATGATTTTGTGTTCGATTCAATCACTATTATAACTCGAATGCAGAAAAATGAAACAACCTCGATTATCATTGATGGAAAGGTAAGAAATGTGGGAGTGACACCACTCTCCTCAATCAGTTTGCGTATAGAGTCTTTAGAAATTGAAATAATCTCCACTAGGTTCAATGGAACCAATGCTCAAAGCTCTATGCAGCAAATGGAAAAACATACAATGATAGTAGTTCATCTAGTAACCGAACTGGGGTCGAATGAATCTGGCTGGGTCCATTTGGAGGTCAATTCAACTGATGTACAATCAGAACCTGAGATTGCCCCCAATGGACTGTCGATTCAAGGGGGACTGATTTTCTATGTACGCCCCCACAATACTCATAACAATCTGACCTTCATTGCAATCCTACCGGAGTATACACAATTATCTGCTGAATCTTCTGTTCCAGTGTTTCCTGAAGCGGACTTCAACTTCACTGATGGATCATCTCTCGGATTCGTTTGGCATGTTTCACTTCTTGAATCAGGCCAAGAACGAGTGTTTATAGTTGGATACCAGTCAGAGTTAAACGAGAGAACTGGACTGATATTCACACCTTTTGAGATTGGTTTGATAATTCTAATCAGTTTTCTAATTGGCATTGTCGCAACCTTCACTGGAATTCATATCATCCCCAAACTCAAACGAATACAGAAGGAATCAGTTCCCATTGCTGGAGTCACGAGTGAAGAGGCTATCGTACTACGTATTTTGGAAACAAAGGGAGGATTCTGTTTTCAGAGAGAGCTGTACGACCAGATGGAGATATCTCAATCGAAACTAAGTCTAGTTCTGAAGAATTTAGAGGAGCGGGGACTTGTGCGACGGTTTAGAGATGGCCGAAAGAACGAAGTTCATCTAATTGAGCGAACATTGCAATCTAGTCATCTATCTTCAGCAGATGGACTTGGGGTATAGGCTGACGGGGTCAGGTATTCAGGGGTACTTTCCCTCGCCTGTCGCTGTTGAGCCACCCTTTCATTCTTCATTCATATCAAAACGGATTTTCCAAAACAAATCAGTCTGGAGAAGAGTCTTGAGCATTCAAGAATTGATTCTTATATCATTTAATTGAATTGACCACAAGAGGCTGATTATTAATTAGGAATTATCACATCTGAAACTGAGAGTGTATTCAGACTCATTTTCAATTAGAGTTATGAGGGACTTCTTCATGTATCTACTTGAAGCACATGGTGATTAGAATTGAAAGTTCGAATAGAAGAAACGGTCTTCAAACGTCGTGTTGCCAAGGTTGCCAAAGCGATGAAGAGAGAAGGGCAAGATGTACTTCTCCTGACAAAACCATCCAACATGTATTATTTCACTGGAGATGGACGTCTCTGTGCTTTTACAATGATTAGTAGTGACCAGCAGGTTGCAATCGGTGTTCCACAAACCGATGTAGAAGATGTAACTGATTTGGCA
>JAEORG010000082.1 GCA_016841005.1 Candidatus Thorarchaeota archaeon
AATCAGTAGACGAACTTAGTGCGACAATAGAAGAGATTGGTATAACCTGTCCATCCTGTAGAAGCGCACTTGGTCCAGTCGAAACATACAACCTAATGATGCGGACACGCCTTGGTTTAGACCAAGATGCCTACCTTAGACCTGAAACTGCTACAACAACATATCTTCTCTTCAAACGGTTTCTTACTTTCTTTCGTGATAAACTTCCAGCGTCGGTCTTTCAGATTGGCAAAGCCTACCGAAACGAGATATCTCCTCGCCAAGGCATGCTACGACTTCGGGAGTTCACACAGACAGAAGGTCAGATATTCCTACTGGAGAAAGATGAGATGGAGTGGCCTCAATTTGAAAATATTAAAGATGAAAAACTTCCACTTGTCACTTATCAAGCTCAGGAGAAAGATAAGCTTACTCCGGTAAAGGTTACAATGTCAGAAGCCATCAAGAAGGGGTACTTCCAGAAACCTGCCTATGCTTGGTGTGTGCATCTTGCCTACACAATATTCCGTCAGATGGGTTTTTCGGACGAGAAGATGCGCTTACGTCAACATCTCCCCACAGAAAGGGCTCATTATGCTGCTGATGCGTGGGATGTTGAGATTCATACAGATAGCTTTGGTTGGGTTGAGTGTTGTGGGGTTCATGATCGCGGCAACTATGACCTAACTCGACATCAGGAATTCTCGAAAGAGAATCTCCATGTCAAAGTCGACAAAAAACCCGTTGTACCTGAGGTTCTTGAAATTGCCTTTGGCATTGAGAGACCACTGTTCTGTCTGATTGATAACTCGTATAGACCTGAGAGTAAAGAACGTGATACCGAATGGCTACAGTTTCCTGCTGAAGTAGCTCCTATCCAAGTTGCAGTTTTCCCGCTGATGGGAAAACCTGAGCTTTTGGCTCCTTCTCAGGAGATATTCGATCAAGTCATGGATGCGGGATTTGTCGCTCAATTTGATACTGGTGGTTCTATTGGCAAGAGATACCGTCGTCAAGATGAAGTTGGCACTCCATTCTGCGTGACAATTGACTATACCACACTTGAAGATGGCACTGTCACTTTGAGAGACCGTGATTCTATGAGACAAATCCGTCTGCATAGAGAACATCTTATCGATTCTCTAAGACAGCTTGTCCGAGGAAAAATCCAATTTACTTCGTTAGAGTAGTTTAGAAGATGACTTCTTTACTCATCTTCACCTTCCCATTTTCAATCGGAACCCCTTCATCTATACAATGTTTACATCTTCCCTCTGCTCTCTTTCTGTCACCACCGAAGGTTCCATCTTCCTTCACCACGCGGTGACAGGCAACTACCGGAAAGAGTGGATTCTTATGCAGTGAGTTTGCCACCGCTCTGTAGGCTTTTGGTTTTCCAATCATCTTGGCGACTCGACCGTAGGTGCTCACCTTTCCCCTTGGAATCTTGAATGTTGCAGCATAGACTTTGCTATCGAACTCCGAATACCCCGGTATCTCCAAAGTCACGCGCTTCACATCTTCTTCAGTCTTTATCTTGTTGAGGTCCATTGGATCATCCTCTCTGTATCATTGACCATACTCAAATAAGACCCTTTCATTCAAAGCAACTTCATACGGGACCTTCACTATCTTGAATTCAAAAATCAAGCATTTTAAATAGGACCTTTACATATTGTAACTTGGGGATGCAATTCGTGCGCTATGAGTGGTAAGAAGGGGTGCATTACAAAATGCGTCAGGGACTAAGGGGAAGAAAACATCTTCTGTATATTTGTGTGACTTTTGTAACATTCATCTTGGGGATGCAGTTGGTCGCCTCCGTTGCGTGGGCTGCTGACACTGCTAACCTTGGGCCGGGTGTGACAATCATCCAGCTCTCTGATGATCCAGACACCGACTGGGCGGTGGCAGACCTGAAAGAGCGTCTGTCTACGTTCATAATTGATGATCCGTTCTTCCAAGACCGGATTCATGTGATTAAGACAGATGACCCCTACGTAGCGATGGAGGTCAATGACAAGATAATCATCTACATGTCTCATGGAGGTCCGCTTGGTATTGTCACAGGAGACCATTTGAGATCCTGGCGAACAATGGCTAGGATTGTTTCTGAATCACACGCAACAATGCATCTATTCGCTGCATGCAGTAGTCGTAACATCATTCGTTATGGGCAAGAGGATTCTGGGAAGAAACTATACACAGTCCCAGGAGCTCGACCTGCAGAGGTAACAAATGTAGAGATTACTACAACAGTCATGTTGGCTTTTGGTTTGGATTCAGAACAAGTAAGTGCGTATCGTGAGTCTGAACTTGAACAGGCAAAGGATCTTGTCCAGTCAGGAAGAAGTGTTCACATTATGGACTTCGATCAAATCTTACTTTCTGAGATTGAATCCATTGATAATTCATACAGCGACACATACACAGATACACTCCGAGTATATAGGTACTCGGAGGAGGATATCATCAACGATATTTACGAATTTTCTGACCTTCCATATGATCTCAAGTATGCAATAAGCTATTACTATGGAGTCTATCTATTGGGCAGCGAGCCCATGGTCAATCAGTTTCTATCGTGCTACATTACATATACAAGAAATTACTACTATGAAGCAGAGTGGATAGTAGACCCAGAACCCCCTCCACCGGAGGACCCGCCAGAACCACCACCAGATAGACCTCCCCCAATCGATCCTAAACCTCCAATTGATATTGACTCTGCATATTCACGAACATTCAATCCAGTCTATGTGCAAATTGCGGCAGCACCTAGTGGACACTGGGAGTATGGTCCTCATATTTTCATAGGAGGGACATACTCGGGTTTTGTGTATTTCACAAATGTCTATGTGAAACTGAATGCAACCGGACACACAATAGACTCTGAAGGCATTACTAATGTAGACCGCATATCTCTCTCAGCTCAGGGAGAAAAAGGAGTTTATGTCATTAAAGAAAAGATAGATGGAGTTTGGCAAGTAGTAGATGTCGGTAGGAATCCATCTAGATCAGGAGGCGTCTGGGTAGATAACGCAATCCAATCTGATTACGAATATGAGCCCGATGTTCCTGCAATACCATATCCAAGTTCTACCGGTTCTTTACTAACTAATGGCGAATACTACTATTTCACCTCCATACCAACTGGTTCAGGTTGGCATGGACCTACCTACATGCAAACATTACCATCATACTTCAGAATCATTGATTTTGGCTCATTTACCGCTAATCTATCATTGTTTCATGGAGGTTATGGGGCACGTCAAGCAAAAACATGTGTCAGCCTCTATGATGAGAACATGAAGATAGCCATCAGTCTGACAATCACTGATGATTCATCTGCTGAATCTGTATACTTCAGTGGAATCTACTATGAC
>JAEORG010000083.1 GCA_016841005.1 Candidatus Thorarchaeota archaeon
AGATGTGCGTGTGTTTCATTATAGGTCTGGTCAAAGAGTGTAATCTCGTGTGGGCACCAGAGATACCCGGTTTTGAACATGATGTCATCTCCATCAGACTGAACATCAGTTCTTAGATCAGAATCGAAGATGTCAATGAGCATAGGAAAGTCAGTTAGATCTGCACCAACTTTCGTATGATCGACAACCAACTCTTTCTTAAATTTGAAGTCTGATTCTTGAACATTATATAGATTCTCTAATTTTAGAACTACTTCGTTTCCAACCGTGTAAAAACTGGCTGGATTGAATTGATTATTGTATTCTGTCAATATCCACTCTTCAGATTCAGCAGAGGTGGAGATTCTTGCCTCATCGATAACGCCAAGAAAATAATCAGAATAGTCTGACTCGTATCCAAAATACAGGGGTTCATTGTTGCTAGTTATTGCTGGTGTGGAAACAATAGGCTGCGTTGAAACAAGAATACCATCTTTGTAAACCGTTACATATGAGCCATCATAGGTTAAAACAACATGCATCCAGTCATTTCTTGTTACAGCTTCACCAGTATGTTGAGTTCCTCCAGATACGCCATCTAGGTAGTAGCATATGTCGTTTGTATCACTGGATCTCCAGTAAAACAGAGAGAAGGCACCTGAATCCTCTCCACCCTTTGCAATCACAGGTGATTCCCATACGTATGGATCCGCTTTAGTCCAAACTGAAATTGTAATTTCAGTTGTTATCGAGTCCAAGCTCAGACTATCTTGGATTTGAATATATGGTCCATCATCAAAACCGATGGCATTGCCAATTACCCCACTTTCTCCAAATATTGGACTACCAAAATCAGTGCCATGGTTGGCTTGTGATGTTGAGTCCTTGATGGCGTTGCTACCACCTGTGGTTTCTCCTAGATGCCAAACACCGATGTAATTATCATCCCATACTCCAGCAGGATCTTCCTGATTGGTTACTTCTTCATTACCATAATACATGGTGACTAGTGTATCAGTTATGAATGAGAGATCTGCTCTGACCCATGCTACTAGATGTGCATGAGTGGAGTTATAATATGGATCAAAGAGATCGATTTCATGTGGTAAAATTAATCCACTAGACTCGAAAATGATATCATCTCCATCCAACTGTGTCTTTGTCTTTAGGTCGCTATCAAAGATATTTATGAGAAGTGGGAAACCTGTTAAGTCAGCTTCAACTTTTGTGTGATCAATCACTATGTCTTTCTTATAGGCAAAATCAATCGTTTGAACTTGTATTTCTTCCCCAATCGAATAGAAGCTGCTTGCATCATACTGATTACTATATTCTGTCGCAATCCATTCAGGTGAGAGTGCCAGACTGACAACACGCACTTCATCAGTGTTTGCAGTGGACCAATAGCCAAGAGTACCCCCCACCTCACTACGGAATGCGTTTATGTAGAAGGACTCTATCTCGTCAAGACTGCCGTAACCTGTAATATCTATTGGAGAATTTGGCTCTTCTACTCCATCAATGTATAGTCGAAGATAGTTTCCATCTCTTACCATAGAAACATGGTGCCACAAATTGTCACCGTAGGTTAATGTCGAGGAGATGCTTTTCGCTATAGTATCGTCGTCAATATTGGCCATCAACATACCTGGACCTGATTCTATGCTAAGTCGATATCTTTTGGCCATGAGTACAGCGCCTTTTCCAGCGAGGACTCCCATGTGAACACCGTCATACTTGAACCACAGTGAAAGTGAAAAATCATTAGAACCCACATTCAACGAGGTATCGTTCCCACAGTCTATATAGTCGTTGGTATAGTCGAAATCGATGCTACCGTCAATCTGTCCATCTACCTGATCATCTGATTGCAGATTGTATCCTGTCCCGTCATTCGAATTACTAGTCGAATCATAAAATGCTCCAGTTGGAGTTTCACTAAGATGCCAGACGCCTTTATAATTAGAATCCCACACACCTGCAGCATTCTCTTGGTTTTCAACCATTGGATTCCCATAATACATTGTGATTATCGTGTCAGTCGATGATAGAAGGTCAGTCTTAACCCACGCCACTAGATGTGCATGGGTTCCATTATACGCCTGCTCGAAGACCTCTATTTCATGGGGTAGTACAAGCTCACCAACCTTGAATATGATGTCATCACCATCAGATTGGACCTTTGTTCGAAGATCCGTATCAAAGATATCTATGAGCAATGGAAAGTCAGTGAGATCAGCACTAACCTTTGTGTGATCAATGGTGATGTCTTTCCTGTAATCAAAGTTCAAAGGAACAGAACCCACTTCTGAGCCAATAGTGAAGAAGCTGGCTGGGTTCTTCTGATTATTGAACTCTGTCTGAACCCAACCTACACTTCGATGAGAGCTAGAAACTCGAACCTCATCTATGCGACCATCCCACTCTTGTATGAAACCGGTCGAGCCAGGATTGTTTGCGATTTGCAATACTGAAGTGCCAGTTTGAGTTGAGCCGCTATAGAGTGCATTTCCTCGTTCAATTCCGTCAATATACAAAAACAGGTCGCCGCTTGTTGCATCTGCTACTCCAACAATATGATGCCATTCACCATCATTAACTAAGTTAAAGGCTGCTGTAACACTCTGAGTGTTATCAACATAGAATGCGAGAGTTGATGCATCTAATTTGCCTAGCCAGTAATTCCGATGCCCCACATCTCCCCATTTTGCGACTATCGCATCTGACGTACCATCTGTATTGCTTGTTCGTACCCATGCCTCTACCAGCATGTTTGATTGAAGAACGAGTGAGGAAGAGTGAGTGACTTCAATTCGGTCTGTTGTAGTTTCTCCATAGAACTCTGAACATCCAAAAATTATCCCTGTCTGAAGACTTGGTGCAGCACCAAGTGATAGACCTATGCCATCATTTCCGTTCGCAGTGCTATCATAGACTGTTCCAGCTGGGTCCTCGCTAAGGTGCCATACAGCGGCAAAGGAAGTATCCCAAACGCCTTCAGAATTTTCATAATTATCTGAACTTGGATTTCCATAGTACATTGAAAGTACTGTATCAGTTACAGATGATAGATCGATTCTAACCCAAGCAATTAGATGTGCATGTGAAGAATTATACGATTGTTCAAATAGCTCAACCTCGAACGGAAGTATCCATCCATCTTTTGCAAACACGATATCATCACCATCCGCTTGAACATCAAATCGGAGGTCCGTATCATAAAGATCGATGAGGACTGGAAATCCCGAGAGGTCCGAAACGACCTTAGTATGGTCAATAGTGATGTCTTTCTTGTACATGAATCTAAGTGGAATTTCCTTGGGAACTATGACCTCTTGCTCAATTCCTAAGGAGTAGAAACTAGAAGGATCATGCTGATTGTTATACTCTGTGAGTATCCATCCTGTTGAGCGTGCCTTACTTATTAATCGAACTTCATCAACTGCACCGTCTATTGGATATGATAGAGGTGATATTTGAAAATCCTGAGAGTTGCTTACATCTCCCAGAGAACTGATACTCTTTGCTGTCCCAACCTGAGCACCATTCCTGTAGAAGCGGAGTAGACCTGCGCTTACATCCACGACCGCCACTATATACATCCATTGACCAAATGTTATAGTAGTTGAATCGGATATTATTTGCGTTGTTCCATCAGAAACTTCAGCTTTTAGGTCGGATCCAGCTGTATTGGTTTCACATTCATATCCTGCTTCAGAAGTGGTAGTACCCCCTTTGAACAGGGGTAGCTGATAGTTACCAGTGCTCTGGTCAACACGAACCCAAATACTGTAGGAGAAATCGTTTTCACCAAAGTCAATATGGCCATCAGATGGGTTTCCAAA
>JAEORG010000084.1 GCA_016841005.1 Candidatus Thorarchaeota archaeon
CCATTGCTGATGGCCTTCGTACTCAATTGTCTGACCTCACTTTTGCTGTCATTCGAAAAAATGTGGAAGACATCCTTACAGTTACAGAAGAAGAGATTGTGAACGCAATGAGATTTCTTTGGGAACGTATGAAGCTTGTTGTCGAGCCATCAGGAGCTGTATCTCTTGCCGGACTACTCAAAATGGGCGATAGAGTACGAGGCGCAAAAATAGGAGTGATGATTTCCGGAGGAAATATTGATCTATCTCAATTCTTTAGCACATTTCTATGATTTGATTTCCTGTTCCTTTGATTTTGGTAGCCAGATTGTGAATTCCGCTCCTTCCTCTGGCTTTTCTTTTACTCTATCTCTGACTTCAATCCTACCTCCATACTTGTCACAAATCTGCTTTGATTGTAAGAGTCCAACTCCTCCATAGCGTCGTGTGACATCAAAAATGGCCATCTTTAATGATTCTGACATTCCATAGCCATTATCAGAAATGGAGATTTCAAAGCCGTCCCCATTCTTGAGTAATTTTATCCATACCTTTCTATCACTCTTTGGATTGTGCTCAATCGCGTTCTCAATAATATTTGTGAATAATTGTTCGAGGAACTCATCCGAATCTACAATGACATTTGTTATCTCTGCTTGGTATTCTATCAATACATCATTATGATTAGCTCGATGCAATTCTATTACATCCGCAAGGGTAGAATCAAGCCTTCTTGGATGAAGCGGCACCGACATTAGTGGTTCAGTCACTTTCACTTTTGATATCATACTCTGACACCGTTCAACTGCGGATACGATTTGATCAAGTAATCTTCTATCGTTGGGATCTTGGAGCTTTGCTTCCATCACCATGGAGCTGCCGAGAATACTCTGTAATTGGTTCCTAAAGTCATGCGACATGAGGTCGAGGTACAACATAGCTCTTTCTTTCTGTGACTGAATGTTTCTCTCTGCAGCGTATCGTTCTGTCACATTTATTGAAATCAATTGAAGCGCAGGGGACTCCTCATAGAGAACACGCCTGCCGAACATCTCAAGGAATTGCATTGATCCATTCTTGTGAAAGACACGAATAACAATTGGAACATTTCTGGGCGAATCTCCTGCCATCAGTTCTTGTAGGCGATTCATGACAATAGGCCAATCATCTGGATGAACCATATTTTGAATAACATTCGGTGCAAGTGCCAAGACTTCATCGACACTCAATCCCACAAAACCCGCAAATGCGGGATTCGAGAATTTTACTGCTAGCGGAACAGCCTGAAGAATCATAATTCCCTGCAACGACTGGTCGATGAGAGCTCTGTATTTATGTTCTGATGCGATTAATGCATCTTCTGCTTCTTTTCTTTCTTCAATATTGCGGGCGACTCCAAGGACACCTGTTGGTTTCCCCTCATTATCTCGCAGAAATGTGCGAGTTACTTCTACCCAAATTATTGAGCCATTCGCATGCTTGAGTTTCAATTCAATAAGTGGAGAATCCCCTCTTGTCTGGGTTTGATCTGAAACTTTCTCTAGCTGGAGTGCTTCCTTCATTGCTTCAATGGCAACCCAAACAGATTCAGGAGTCATAATTTCTATCATAGATGTTCCAATCAATTCTTCAGCTTCAATACCTAGCAGTAATTTAGCAGATGGACTAACATAGGTAACATTAAGCTCTAGATCAGTAGTGAAAATTACGTCTGTGACATTCTCAGCAAGAAGCTGATACCTTTTCTCACTATCTTGAAGAGCTGCTTCAGTAGCTCTGTGTTCTGTCTTTTCAGTAATTTGGCATAGATATCCTTTCAGTTCACCTTTATTCTCTAGCCCGAGAGGTGTTATCCAAGCATCCAGAACTATCTTTCCTGAGCGGCTCGTATTGTAGAGTCCTTTCTCTTTCACTTTGTCAAAATCGAATGAAGTTTCGTATCTCACTGGTTCTCCTCGTATCAGCTTTGCTTTCATTTCAGTCGGAACGTTCGGATCATCGAAAAGGCTGAAGCCTACGAGGTCTTTATGGCTTGAGATACCTCCAATTTCCAATGCCGCCAAGTTTGCAGCGGTTAGGATTCCATTTTCATCGAAAAGCTCGATTCCTACCTGCGAATCTTCAAAAATACGTTTCATCATCTCTGCGCTCTCTTCAAGCGCTCTACGTGATAGTTTCAATTCAGTGATATCCGTTATTACTGCAAACGAGCCTTTGTGTTTCCCATCTTCATCAAGTAATGGTGCGCCAGAAACTATTGTAGAAACACTTTCACCTGAGCTCTTTAGCCAATCAAGTTCATACTGTGATGCTTGTCCTTTGATTCTTCGACGTATGTTTTCTCGTAGTATTTTCTTATTATATTCATCAAGAAAGTCAACGAGTGGTTTGTCTATCATCTCATCGGCATGATAATCCAACATTTTTGCAAAACGAGCATTGACATATGTGAAGATGCCTTCATTATCTATTATTCCAAATCCATCATTCATAGATTCAACTAATGCTCTGTAACGAATTGCTTCTTCTTTGTGAGTTATTCCATTTTCAGAATCATAACCCGTTTTGTTTTCCATACTCAAATCTACTCACAGTCGTACTCGCTCTTATGCGTCAATGCTTGAGTTCAATCCATATAGGATTCTCTATGATGTAGTCAATTCGATAGCCATTATTTTCAATATGTTCGGTCATCTCTCCGGGTTGGACGCGTTCTCTTCAGCATATTGCAATTCGTAGAAATTTCTAATGGTTGGAAGGATACTATTGTACTGACATATATGACACGCTGGATAATGCATGTTGATCTAGATGCATTCTTTGCAAGTGTAGAGCAGTACAGAAATCATCCAGAACTCGTTGGACGTCCCGTTTGCGTAGGTCACGATCCAAGAGGTGGAAATGGAAGAGGAGTGGTACGAGCAGCATCGTATGAAGCTCGTGCGAAAGGTATTCATGCTGGCATGCCGGTATCGCAAGCTTTCAGACTTTGCCCTGACGCAGCATTTGTAGATGGATCATTCGAAAGTTATGGAGAAGCATCTGATGAGTTCATGGAGGTTCTTAGAGAGTTTGCTGATGATGGACGTGTTCGAAGAGCAAGCATTGATGAGGCGTATATAGAAGTAACTCAAGCCTGTCAATTATATAGCAGTCCAAGAGATCTAGCTCAGGAGATACAAGAATCAATACGGATGCGTACATTTCTCCCTTGCTCGATTGGTATTGCGTCCAATATGTCAGTAGCAAAAATCGCGACAGGTATGAATAAACCTCAAGGCATTACCCTTGTCGAATCAGCACAAGCAGATATCGAAGCGTTCCTAGCGCCCCTTCCTGTCGATGCGCTTAATGGAGTCGGAAAGAAGACAGCAGAATGGCTGCGCAAATTTGGAATTGACACTCTTGGGCAAATACAAAAAATGACTCTCCCTGAGCTCTGGCCTATTATGGGTAGAGGATCCATTTGGTTGCACAACAGGGCACTTGGAATTGATGAAAGGCCTCTGATTGATAATGGAGCTCGAATTAGAAAATCAATTAGTAAAGACATGACATTTATGGAAGATGTCGAACCTGATGCTGTCGAATATATTCATGAATCTCTAAGGAATATGTGCACAAGGATTGGCGAAAAAATAATCAAAAAGGCACTGAGGTATAGAACTGTAACGGTGAAAATACGATACAATGATTATTCAACCATACAGAGAAGTCGGAGTATTCCAGTTGAGACAGATGACACAAAATTACTCGAGAGACTAGCTTTGGAGATTTTCGACCAAAAGAGGAATTCTCAGAAACCCATTAGACTAATCGGAGTGAAAGTCTCTGGATTGAGTGATGTTTCTGAGCAGTCTTGCTTAACCGAGTTTATGTAGTATTCTATCTATTGCTGAATTAGTCTATCTTCATCTATTTCTGTAACTGCTTGTTTTACGCGATCTGAAAGCTTTGCCACTAATCTCGTAATACCTTGAATGTATGTCTTGTCGAATTCCTCCTCCAAGAGTGTTGTATATCCCATAATATTTTGCAGAATTCCAGTCAAGTCATGTGACAATTTATGGATAAATTCGCTTGCGACTGGA
>JAEORG010000085.1 GCA_016841005.1 Candidatus Thorarchaeota archaeon
AGAGATTGGAATTTGGGGTATACCAAATATATCCGTTTACATTGTTATATGATATAATATTCCACCACATTTTATTATTGGCAGGAACGTACCAACTCCCAAAGATACCCGTATCTTCTTTGAGATAAATTCCATAGTTATTATTTACAGATGTATTATTTGCGATTTCATTGTTATTTGAGGTTCGGCGGATATAGATGCCAACAGCGTTATTATTGCAGGTATTATTTCTCACAATGTTTGAACTTGAATCATACAAATGAATGCCGTTTCCACTATTATAGCTACAAGTATTGTTAACGATACTATTAGAACTAGAGCTAACGAGAACAATACCATACAAATTACCATTGCATGTATTATTGATTATATTATTATGATGTGAACTGTCTTCTAATTGGATTGCTCTTTCAATTTGATCATAAAACACGTTGTTAGAAATGTTGTTATAGGAGGATCCAAGCAGAAGATAGATACCACTATAGGCACTGGTACACGTATTATTTGCTATTGTCACACCGTGCGAATCTGAGAGAGAAGTGCCATAGTAGTTATTGACGAGGTAACTATTCACAATCCTGCCATTCGTAACATTGCTTAGATAGATGCCTGATCCAGGGTTCATACTGGCTCCCATTAGAAAGCAATTGTTGATGGAAAAATTGGCTCGAGTGTTGCTAATACTGATACAAGGATTCGCAGAATCACCTTGATCAATACTTATTCCTTCAATAATGAAGGGATTTTGAGACGACCCATCACCATTCCACCCTTCTGCGATTGCAGTTGCAGTGAAATTCGCATCATTAATGATCACAATTGGAGAATGTTGAGACTGGGTTAGTACAATTATAGAAAATTCGCCTTCAAGGCTGTATCCTGCTGTATCATTAACAAAGACGTGAACGCTGTATTTACCAGGATCTAATGTTGTTGAGTTTGTAACAATACCATCTTGATTTATACTAAAACTACTGGAGTCAAAAAGCCACCAGTGATCGATGTTAACCGAGGGTGAAGCGTTTAAGTTATACCGGAAGGAGTTAGCATAAGCAATAAGTTGGTTTATGGGTACAGGTGTCCAATAGATTGGTCTCCAATACATTGGTGTAGTTGGAGGATACATCAGAGGATGGGTGTCATAGTTTGATGGGAATTCATATGGTGTGTCACCTATGTCATCTTCATCATTATCAGTTCCAATATAATCAGACCAATAATTGTAATCAAAGACGTTATTGGGTCCTGAATCAATGGCACTATTCCCAACATTATCGAGAAATGTATTCCACAGGAAGATATTGCCACTGGCTCCACCAAAGACATTAGCTCCATTACTATTATTTCTGCACATATTATTCGTCATGTTGTTGAGAGAAGCAGCATTGACATGAATACCATCGTTGACATTGTTACTGAATGTATTATTATCCACATGATTTGATGTAACCTGATATAGAACTATCCCGTAAATGTTATTGTTGCATGTATTATTTGTGACAATGTTGTTATGTGAACTACTCTCAAGATTGATTCCTCTGTTGGTATTGTAAGAGCAGTTGTTACCTGTTATGTTGTTGTAGGAAGACCCTGATCGAAGACTAATGCTGTATGTACTCTCTGGGCATGTGTTATTCTTGACTAAGAGGTAATGAGTATCCAAGAAATATATGTTGAATTGACTATTGTTGAACACGTTATTCAGTATTTTTCCGTTTGTGACATTATTGAGATAGATGCCACTTCCTGGGTCGCTAGCTCCTGTTAGTATACAATTTTGAATTGTAAAATTAGATATTGTGTTACTGATACTGATACAGTGACTAGGTGCCCCCCCTTGGTCAATTTCCAATCCATCAATTATATAGGGATTTCCAGATGACCCATCACCAATCCACCCCTCATTCCCTGCAGTTGTAGAGAAATTAGCATCACCATCAATAACGATTGGGCTATGTATCTCTCCTAATACAAACATCTTTCTCGATTCTGAGCTTGATGAAAATTCAAAACCTACACTATTAGATGAATATATTGCATTTCCGATAATAAGCAAAATTCCCAAACAAATTACTACACCGCAGATCTGTTCCTTACTTTGCATGGAGCCAACCCCTCCGCTGCGATGAAGGCATTCAGAGACACCTATGCATAACAAAGAATTGGAATCATTGCTATAGTAGTACTTTCACTCTCTCTCGCAAGACTCCAAAAAATATGATGCGTCTCCTTATTAATTAGAGGTTTCTATTTGCAAAGATACTGGATTTACACAACCTATGACTTAGTTTTCCTCTCATAATCTTCAATTGCCTTATGAAGGGCATCAGCTGCGAGATTAGAGCAATGCATCTTTTGTGGAGGTAGACCATCTAAAGCGTCAGCAACCTGTTTTCTTGTTAATTCTTTAGCTTCCTCGATTGTCATTCCCTTGGCCATCTGAGTAGTCATGGACGAAGTAGCAATTGCAGCAACACAACCAAAAGTTTCTACCTTGATATCAACGATAATATCATTCTCGACTTTTATAAAGAGCCGGAGCATATCACCGCACACAGGGTTACCAACCTCTCCAACACCATCAGGATTTTCCATTCTCCCCATGTTCTGTGGATTAGTGAAATTCTCTCTTACTTTGTCTGAGTACATTGGTTGTGCCTCACAAGAAACCGTACAAGCTCTACTTTAGGACTTTTCCTTTGCGACACAACCAATGACAACCACTATGTGCGTTTCTTCATCATAATCACAAGGGCAATCACAATGACTATTGCGATTCCTCCTCCTACAACAGCAAGTAATAATGGATCAAAAGATGTAGGAACAGGAAGGACAGTGACGCTGAATGTTACAGTTCTATTGTTGTCCAAATTATCTCCGGCTGATACCTCTATTCCATAGACTCCTGGTTCCAATATGGTTGCGTTTGATATTATTCCGTCCCTGTCAATAGTGAAGTGTTCTGTATCATTCACAGCCCAAGCATTAGGATTGACATAATGGACATCTGTAGCATTTATGCGATACTGAAATTTTTCTCCTTCATTGATCGTCTGATCAGTGGGAGGATCAACGAATCTTGGTCCCACTAAGTCGATATCAACTGTATTGTTCACAACAACATTATCGAATGCTCCTGCAAAAGCAACTGCAAATACGTTCGATGTAGTTACCGTAAGGTCAACTGCCTCAAGAATAAGAGACCTGTTTAGATAGACACAGAAGTATCCCTTAAGATCTCTTGTGACATCAAGATGATGCCAACCAAGAGGATTCATGTCTTTCCTATCATGTACGATGCTCCCCCAAGTAGTATCGGAAGTTGCATACAACTCTTGAAAGTAAACTTGGTTAACATCCGGATCGAATACAACTTCATATGCATCTTGAGAATAACCAGTACCAATAGCAGCAGTTTCAATGATTTCTATGCCTGTAGGACGATTGACGTATACATCAATGGACCAAGTCCCGTACACTACTGAGCTGTTATGCCCTGCGATGTTCATGTAGTCTTCACCCTGAGAGTAAACTATACCATCAATCACTGTATAATTCGGTTCATACCCCTGAAACTCATGAGTAATCCATTCATCCATATCGCCATCATCGAAGTTATCAGACCACATAAGTGCAGCATTAAGATATTTCTGTTCAGAGTTACGAAGGGGTTCAATATTACATTCAAGGGGACTTGATAATCCAGCCATTCCGAATCCAAATATTAGCACAACCATAATAGAAAGAGTAAGATATTTCTTCCTCATTTTGTGACCTCCAAAACACAGAACGTGGATATAATAGAAGTTAAATCTCTACAAATCAAGTATCCCTAGTAGATGATTTATTATTGCTATACTGACATCATTGTGTGAAATCTACTATAGTATGAATTAGAATAAAAGATGTTACATTCTGTGCATAAACAACATAATTCTCCTGTCATCTGGGGTATATGAGATTGCAAAAATGGTTACTCTTGATATAGCTTAGATAGTGGTTTTTCTCCCTTGTAGATATACTTGCACTCAGGATACAATGCGCATCCATAGAAGATACCCTTTCCATCTTTCTTCTTCTTTTTCAAGAGCGGGTGCCCATGAGGGTCTCTATATTCTGTGATTTCAGCTTTGATCTCCTCAATCTTGTCTGTAAGGTTCTTTTTCCATCCTTCTATTCTTAGCGTCTTAGACGTAGTTGTGATGATTTTTGAGTCGCTGTACATCAGGACAGCTCTGATAGCATCTCTTCCCCGTTCTCTAGAAACTCCGGATCTGATGTCAATTGTTGAGTAGATCCAGATTGATAGGTCATTAGGAAATGATATCTTGTAAACTGCCTCGAAAACTCCCTTGGGTTTTATCAGCTTTGGATGGTATTTCTTTAAAGCGTCTTCAAATTCTCTCTGACTAATATCCACATACCTATCAACCATCTTTATCCCTGTATTTTCATGTGTAGTTTGAGATAAATCCTTTCAGATATTCTGAGTACTACCAATCATCCTCAGGAATATCGTGATGATGATCGTCCTCTTCTTCTGTATTAGCGAAATACTCACCATGCCTAATAGGGCTGAATTCCCTAAGTCTCTCAACCCCTGGAACTAGAGTATCAATGAATCCATCAACTTCTTCCTTTGTGTTGAATCTTGAGAAAGAGACCCTGAGCGACCCGTGAGATAGTTCTGGAGGAAGTCCTATGGCTTTCAAGACATGACTACCTTGCAATGTCTTCGAGGAACAGGCTGAACCAGTTGATACAGAGTAGCCAAACATATCAAGTTGTACAAGCATTGACTCGCCTTCAATAAACTCCACAAGCATACTGAATAATCCCGGTACTCGTTTTTCTTGGTGACCTGTAAGCCTGATATCGGAGAGACTCTCCTGTGCCTTCTTAGTGATATAGCTTCTCAACTCTTCTAAGTGCTTTACATCATCCGGGTTCCATATCTCAACTGCCTTACCAAACCCGACAATCGCGGGAATGTTCTCAACACCCGGTCTCAATCGTCGCTCTTCGTCTCCACCTTCATGGAGTCTATCAATCCTTGTCTTCCTCCGGATGAAGAGCGCGCCAACACCTTTTGGTCCGTGGATATGGTGAGCATCAACTGTGATCAAATCTACTGGTGTTTTTTCAGTATCAATTGGTACTTTCATATATGTCTGAGTTGCATCCATGTGGAAAAGAACTCCTGCTTCGTGGGTGATTTTCGCTATCTCCTCAATTGGTTGTAATGTTCCAATCTCTGCATTTCCATGTTGTATTGAAACAAGGACTGTGTCTTCTCGAATCATTTCTTTCAACTGTTTCAAATCGATAAGTCCTACTTCATCAACGTCAAGAAATGAAATTTCGTAGTCCGCGTTTGATAGACGCTCACAAGACTTCAGAACAGATTGCGTTTCAATTGGGGATGTTATGATATGTTTACCTCTAGTTTTATTCGCACGTGCAACACCCCGAGTAGCAAGGTTGTTAGATTCTGTTTCTCCAGAAGTAAATATAATTTCTCTAGGGTCTGCTTTGAGCGAATCAGCAATAATCCTACGAGCATTCTCCATACCAGTAACTGCGGCAACGTCCTGCGAATGACTCAACTCTAATCCTGCTGTACCATAGTGTTCTCTAAAGTATGGAAGCATTACCTCGATGACCCGTTCATCAACTTGAGTAGAGTTCGCATTATCGAAATATGCCATATCACCCTCAGTCCTTATCCTTACAAGCAGTACATTCTGATTCTACGTGTGCGCAATATTCCCGATGAACCTCACAAAGAGTTCCCTTATCCCTTAGAACTTCAATGATCCTGTTAATCTCTCGGGTCATAATCTCATATACGAATGTTCCTTCATCCCGTCCTGCCCAGGCATTGATGATAACATCAGCGGACTTTGCTAATTCAGGGACAATATCATCTGGAATGTCAACTTGGTCTCCACGCGACCTCTTAGATTTATTTAGCTTGTATTGAGTAACTGCTGGTTCTGTAACTCCGAGCATCTGTGCAATTTGCTTCTGTGGGATTTCTTTGGAGATCATCACTCGTGCCAACTCTCTCCTGATTGCAGGTAGTACATACCATACTTCGACTTCTTGGGGCATGAGCCAAGTCCGTTTTTTTCTTCTTTTTTGTTTACTATCTGTTGACACGTTTCCACCCTCAGATTAGCAATAGTTATTGTTTATGATAGTTAAGAGGCGCATATAAGCATGACGGCACTGACATGCAAATTGTAATTAGAGTGATAATTAATAGCGCGATTATTAAGTTAGGAGTAGAATTATATTCCATGGCTGAAACAATGGAGTTTCTCATCGAAGCAGCACAGATGATATACGACTCTGAATATCTTATCGCTCTAACAGGTGCAGGAATCTCGAGTGAGTCGAATGTTCCAACCTTTAGAGGTCCAGATGGATTGTGGAAAAATTACAATGCTATGGAACTTGCTACTCCACAGGCTTTTGCAAATGATCCAAATCTTGTCTGGGAGTGGTACCACTGGCGTCAGGGATTGATTCGCAATTGTCAACCAAATCCAGCTCATCATACACTGGCAAAGTGGGAGAAAAATGGATTACTAAAACATCTAATTACACAAAATGTTGATGATCTACATCACAGAGCCCTTTCACAAACAATGACACAAGTTCATGGAAGTATATTCAGGTTGAAATGTATTAGATGTGAATACAAGAGACGACTAAAAGACCTTGAAGAAATCCTTCCCAGCTGTCCGAATTGTCATTCGACTCTTCGTCCAGATGTTGTGTGGTTTGGTGAAAGTCTAGACCCTCTTGTCATGGCTACTGTCTATCAACAACTTGGATTGGCAGACACAATACTTGTAATTGGCACGTCTGGAATTGTTCATCCTGCAGCATCATTTCCAATCATTGTGAAACAGCAAGGAGGTGATATGATAGAGGTCAATATTGAACCTACTCCACTGACCCCATTGGCAGATGTTCACATTTTAGGAAAAGCAGGAGAAATTATACCAGCAATAGATGCAATTCTTTCTGAAATTTAGTCTCTAAACCGATCGAAGCATCCTTGCATGTCCTTTCACGCGTCTCGCTTCGTCTGTCTTGCCCAACTTCATCAGAATGTCACCCAGTAGATTCCACGCTTCAATCGATTTCGGGTCCACACCTACAGCCATCCTTAGCACATTTTCGGCCCTTGCTAACTTGCCCTCTTCTTTCAATGATTTTGCATATTCGTAAAGTAGTTCTGGATCATTTCTTCTATGTTTCAAAGCACGGAGAAGGGCTTTTTGTGCTTGAACATGACGCCCCTGTTGAGCCAGCGAGATCCCGAGAGCTTTCCATGCATCGATAAAGGTATCATCAATTTTGACACTCTCGTATAACGCCTGTGTAGCATCCCACTGATTTCCAAGTTTTTGATGGGACATTCCCAACAGATACCATGCATGTGCGTTCTCAGAATCCTGTGCTAGTAACCCATTTAATGATTCAATAGCACCATCATAATCCTCTTGATAGAACTGAGTTTCACCAAGTTTAACTAAAGCCTCGATGTGTTGTGGGTCAATATCGATGCATTTCTTAAATGCTCTAATTGCATCAGGGTACTTTTTCTGTTTCATGTATAATTTCCCAAATTCATACCAGTTATCCGCGCTTCTTTCCTGAGGTTCACTCCGATGAATTTCTATCTCTTCAGGCTTTGGCTTAGTTTCAGATGTGATTTTCCTTAATGGTTGGGAAGATTCCTTACTGGCCACTTTGGGATGAGGGACTTCCTCTTGTTCACCATCAAGGTCTTTACTGTCCATAATTTCTGGTTGAGGATCTCCAAACTTAGAAGCAATTTTGGTTGGTGGGTTTTTATCTACATATGTTTCTCTTAGCTCTCCTCGAAGTCGAGCCCACGTGAGTTCTTTTTTTCCTCGAATTCTCAATATTTGTTTTCCTGCTACTTCTGCTTCAGTTTCTCTTCTCTGCTGTAGAAGTAAGACGCAAATTTCAGTCCAAGCATCAAGATTGTCTGGATTCTCACGTATCACAAGACGCAATCCTACCTCTGCTTTCTTCAGATCGCCTGATTGCCAACTCTGACGTGCTGCCTCTAGCATCGCGTCAGAATATGAAATCACATTAGTCACATCATTTGCTTTTTCAGATCCCAAAGCTCCTGTCCACCATCTTCTCCTGAAATTACTTCCCCATGAATCCTAATGAGGATTCTGACTTTTTCAATCGGCAAGAGATAAATGCTAGTAGGTCTGGATTCTTTGGTAGGGTGGCGCTTTATGAAAATCTTGATTACTGGCGCGACTGGATTTATTGGACGAAAGCTCGTTAGCCGTTTGGTTGAAGCAGGACATGAAATTATAGCTCTAGTAAGAACATCAAGCAATACCGCTGGTCTTCCTGAGAGTGTTGAAATTAAGGAGATGGATTTGCTTGACTACGACTCTCTAGAACCAGCAATTGGAGATTCCCAGGTGGTGATTCATCTAGCTGCCTATTTTGATTTCTATCCTTCAGATGTTGAACTTCTATATCAAGTAAATGTTGAAGGAACTAGAAATCTGATGAACGCCTGTGTTGGTACATCCGTAGAGCGATTCATATATTGTTCATCTGCAGAGGTGACCGGACCAGTTCGGTACCCTCCCGGAAATGAGGATACTGAACTTCTACCTCAGTTTGATTATTCGAAGAGCAAAAGGATGGCTGAAGAAGCAATTAGGGAAATCACCAGAGATACTGAACTTCAACACATAATTCTCAGACCAACAGGTGTTCTTGGAGAGGGCGACACATACACAATTCTGGAATTACTGCAAGCATTAAACCAAGGCGAGATTCCTGTTCTTCCTGGTGATGGAGAAAAACATGTGATGTATACATATATTGGTGATGTAGTTGAGGCTTTTGTTGCTGCTGTTTCAGCTAATGCAGCACTAAACAACACCATACTAATTTGTCCTGATGAACCTGTTACGTATAATGATGCAATAGCTTTTCTTTGTCAAACATTAGGTGTAAAGGCTCCAAAACGACGAGTACCTACAAGTTTGGCAAAAGTTGGCATAGGGCTGCTGAGTCCTATTAAGAATAGAGGTCGAACTACATTCCTCTGGCACCGAAAAACAATACAGAGCATGGATGAAGATCGTTGGTATTCAAATGAAAAGGCGAAGCGGCTGCTTGGATGGTCTCCCAAGGTGACTATAAAAGAAGGACTTATGCGTCAAATCGAATGGGCATGGCAAGAAGGGCTCCTAGAGAAGAAGAAGGAATGAAAAAATGGACCCAATAATTGGATTTCTACTAATCATTTCTCCCATTGTGGTTGCAATCATAATGTTGATTGTTTTACATAAGGCGGCTGACACAACAGGTGTAGTTGTCTGGCTACTTACAGTTTTGATAGCTGTATTCGCATTCCAGACAGATATTGGAGTCGCACTTACAGCTAGTGTTGTAGGAATTGTCCGATCATTCCCGATCTCACTTATGGTCTTGACTTCGATCTTGATGATGACCTATATGCAAGAAACAGGAGCTTTGAGTAGACTCATTGTCTTCTTCAAGACCCTTGGAGGAGGAAGTCGACCAATGCAAATCATGTTAATCAGTATTGGATTGGGACTTTTTCTAGTTGGGATTGGTGCCACTCCTGTTTCGATGTTACCTCCAGTCATGCTCGCCTTAGGTTTCTCTCCACTGGTTGCTGTTGCACTGCCATCGATTGGATATGACCCGTTGACAACATTCGCACTTCTTGGAGTACCTGCTCAGGTCTTTTCTGATATCTATTCATCAGTGTCTGGTTCTGCAATCGAATTATGGTATGCAGGTTCTGTGTTTGCTGCATTCATGCCAGTTGTATCAGTCGGAATAGCAATATCCATGCTCTGGATTGCAGGTGGAAAGAAGCTACTCATGAATAGAGAAGGTCTCTTACTCGCTATCATTGCAGGAGCTACTGCAGGTGTAACAGCAATCATATGTAATCTTCAAGTTGTAAATCTAACACGACTAACTAACGTGATAGCTGGAGCAGCAGTCATAGCGGTCTTATTCATTTATAATAAAGTGACTCGAAAACCATTCCTAGATCGAGAACAACTCAATGAAGATGATCTTGAGGTAGAAAAAGGGATGAGCCTCCTTAGGGCTAGTATTCCTTGGTTGATACTTGTTGTCCTATCACTCCTGACTACTCTCATCGATCCAATAAAGCAACTTCTTGCTGTCCAACTTGACTGGGCTATAAACTTCGGGCAATATCAAGGCGCAGACTTAGTCACTCATAATTATGTTATCAGTACAAAGATACTGTGGCAGGCTTACACACTCATGCTTATTGCGACATTAGTTTCAATGCCATTCTTCAAGAACGATAAACAGGTTTTGAAGAATACATTTACGAAATTTCTAAAGCGCGCTCCGAGACCTGTGCTTGCAGCTGCCATATTCTTTGCAATGGCAGAAGTTCTTAATTTCAGTGGATTTATACCAGACTCCGGTGGTCTCTGGATCTTTCCCACTGATCCAACTAACAACATGGTATACCTATTAGCTTCACTCACATCAGTTTCTCTTGGTGCAGCGTATCCTATCACTGCTGCATTTCTAGGTCTCCTTGCAGGCTTCATCTCAGGATCGGAAACTTCCGCAATTGCAATGTTCACAAACTACCACTATCAAGCGAGTACAGCAATTGGTGCTAATGCTATAGTCGTTGCAGCCTCAAATGGAGTCGGGGGTGGACTTGCCAGTGTGTTAAGCCCTGCAAAAATACAGAATGCAGCAGCAGTAATCGATGAGATAGGTATAGAAGGGCAAGTCATTCGTTATGGTGCAGTAGTTGCTATTCTCATGACTGCGGCAACTGCAATATTAACAATGATATGGGCATTCATCTAACGATTAGGTCCTACTGGACCATTAACTCATCAATCCTTGCTGCCATGATAAAGTCATTATCATGAAGTCCCTTTATTGCATGGGTCCACAGAGTAAACGTTACCTTATTCCATTGGATGAAGATATCAGGATGGTGACCTTGTTCTTCAGCTATCTCTGCAACAGCATTGACAAAATCCATCGCCTTCTTGAAGTTCTTGAATTTATAGGCCCGCCTGATCTTATCATATCCGTCCTCTTTGATTCTATCCCAACCTTCAACAATAGGAAGCATTTCTTTAATTTTGACATCCTCGAGAGGTGGTATTCCTCCTCGACATGGTACGCATTGAATCTTTGCTAGTTCGTTTCTCTTCATCATTGATCTACTATTGAATGTCAATTGAATCCTTAAGCAGTTTTAGAAATCGGATTTTTTGAATAAATCTATATCACAATTTATTCTATGTATCGAATATTATTTGGAGGTATGCAAATGGATTTGGAAAACAAAGCAAAACCGATTCAACATGCGAAGGTCATGGGAATGCTTTATGGTGTATTAACCATCTTCCTTGCGGTCCTCTTCTTCTCTACAGGATGGATAGCTTCGAATACTGTAGACCAGAGACTGAGAGCATTCACAATGGTTTGGGTTGTGGGACTCTTCACGTTACTTGTGTGTTTAGAGATGATACACTACCTCTTCAATTCAGGAATGAATCCCTTAGGACTTGCGTTGTTGGGGATACTCAACATTGCTTTTATCGGATTGGTCCTTGCAGTGTTTGCTGACTTAATCGTCTTTGATATAGCTGATACACCAATCGCATTGGTAGTAGTATATCTAGCCATTTCAATCATAGGTACGTTAATCGTAATTCTATGGATGTTTTGGGGATTTATCAGAGCGAGGAGAACTGAATCGTAGCACAAAGTAGATTCTTCAATTTCAAAGCGCAAGTATATCAGGCACTCATATCCAAAGTCAATCTATGGTTCTTCAACGAGTAGTTGACCGTGTATATTCAGACATGTCTGGTAAATATGGCGGAAACTTTGGCGCTGTGGTTTTAGAAGATCAAGTCGTGATGATTGACTCAGGAATGGTACACACACAGATGACAAAGGTGAAGAGTTGGATTCTCAAAGAATTTGCATTACCTACTACAAAGCTGGTCTACACTCACTCTCATAGTGACCATGTCTTTGGTGCTCAAGGACTAGGAGAAATCAGTAGAATAAGTTCACATCCAATGTATGAACATTGTATTGAAAATATGCAGGACAATTGGAAACGAGAGAAACTGATTAGTGGTTTTCAGCCTCGTAAAGATGAGCGTCCGGAGTTGTGGGAGGCACTTCAAACTCTAGAAATACAACTACCAGATTTAACATTTGAAGAAAGCATAAAGATTGGAATCAGTGAAGATCTAAACATACAACTCTTAGGAGGGCATACTTCTGGTTCATCAATAATCTCAGTTGAGCCAGAACATGTGGTCTTCATTGGAGACCTTATCTTTAACAATAAATTCCCGTACATTGGAGACACGAGTTGCAATCCCGATCTGTGGTTGCAAGCCCTTCAAAAAGTTCTTGCTAACGATTACAACACAATCATATCAGGACATGGTCCTACTTGTGATAATAGCGAGCTTGATAATCAGATTGAATTCTTCTACAATTTTAGTACATCAGTTAAAGATGCAATAAATGATGGAATCACAAGGGAAGAGTATTTAGAAAAAGGCATGATGCCAACACTATATGACGAAGGTGTAGAAGGTAGAGGACCGATGGCTGTTGAATTCATGTTTAATTTCTATAAGTGAGTGACAGTAGAATGATGTTGCTTGAACCAATTAGAGTTGGGAGTCTCAATCTTGAAAATCGACTGATTTTCTTAGCGACTCATCTTGGCTATTGTGATACGGGAGGTATGGTCAATGATAGAGTGATTGAGTTTTATCGCGAGCGTGCAAAATATCATCCAGGTCTTATCATCGTAGGAGGATGTTTCACGGAACACTTTGGAAGAAGTGGTCCTACCATGCTTGGTATTAGTATGGCTGACCATGTCCCTGGATTAACTAAACTCACTAAGGTAATACACGATTACGAAGTACCAGTAGCCGCACAGTTGTATCATGCTGGAAGATATTCTCACGAGTTATTTATAGGAAATAAACCGGTTTCAGCTTCCTCTGAATATTCTCGTCTATTCAAAAGTGAACCTAGGCCTCTTACCAAGGATGAAATCACTGGCACTGTTGAGAACTTTGGAGGAGCAGCAGAACGTGCCAGAGAAGCAGAATTTGATGCTGTAGAAATCATAGGCTCGGCAGGATACCTAATAAATCAATTCATGGCTCGAGCGACGAATAAGAGAAACGATGAATACAATGGAGACCTCCGAGCTCGAGCACGATTTGCTATTGAAGTAGTTGAATCGGTTCGAGATCATGTCGGAAAAGACTTCACGATTTTCTATAGGATGAGTGGTGATGATTTTGTTCCCAACGGAACTACCCTGGAAGACAATAAACAACTTGCACCATGGCTAGTTGATGCAGGCGTAGATTGCTTCAACGTAACTGGAGGTTGGCACGAAACTCGGATTCCACAGACGACAATGGATGTACCGCGTGGACACTTTGCCTATTTAGCTGAAGGTATTGCGGAAGTCGTTGATGTTCCTGTCGTAGCTTGCAATAGAATTAACAGTCCTACAATTGCAGAACGTATTCTAAAACGAGGAAAGGCCCAGTTAATTGGAATGTCTAGAGGTTTAATAGCTGATCCAGAGTTCCCTGAGAAAATTCGTGCTGGAAGAGTGAGTGAGATTAGAAGCTGTATTGGATGTAATCTTGGGTGTCTTGATAATGTGTTTCTCCTAGAACCCGTTATATGTGCAATCAATCCAATTGCAGGATACGAGTATGAACGTAAGCTAGGACCTGCAGGTACAGGTAATATCGCTGTAATCGGAGGAGGTCCTGCTGGAATGGAAACTGCGCGTATTCTGAGATTGCGAGGTTTCAACGTAACACTATATGAAAAAGAGAAACGATTAGGTGGTCTCTTGAATCTAGCATCAAAAGTTCCGCTTCGTGGTGAATTTGCCACCTATGTTGTTCACATGGAACGAGAATTAAATCGACTTGGAATCAATATACTGTTTGGAAAAGAAGCAACTGTAAATGAGATATTAGAGAAGAAATATGATTTCGTAATTTGTGCTACTGGAACGATTGCAAGTGCACCTCCAATCGATGGAGTGGAATTGCCTCATGTTACATCTGCATATGATTTAATCGGCAAGAATCTCGAAGGCTCACGAAATGTATCAATACTTGGAGGAAATGCTCTAGGTTGTTATGCCGCATTGGACCTTTCAACAAAGGCGAAATCGGTAAAGCTCTTCACACTTGGTGAACGTATAGGTGACGATATTGGACTGTCAACTCGATGGGTGATATTGAAAGCGCTTAAAGATCGGAAGGTTAAGATTCGAGAAGACAAGATTGAACAAATAACCAGTACCTATCTTATGATTGACGATGATGAGGAAACAACTCTAGTGAAGTCAAATCTTGTTGTTACTGCAACTAGTCCACAACCTCGAAATAGGCTCTTTGAGAAGCTGAATTCTGCAGGAGTTTCTGTTGAAAGTGTTGGATCTGTTAAGAGAACCATGAATTTACTTGAATGTATTCACGATGCATTTGAATTTGCGAATTCATTTACTCTATAGTCCGAATATCCGAACAACCTGCCTCAGCGGATACTCTTATAGGTCTTCCAACAAAGCAAAAAATCACTGTTGCAACTTTGGAGTATGTAATGCCGTGTCAATTGACAATGACTTCTCTGGTCGTGTAATCAGTTATCCAACATTCACAGAGATCTCTGAGATTTTATCGACTAGATTTGAAATCCTTACAAGCGCAATGGAATTTGGTATGCCAACATTCCTATACAAGTGGAAAGATGGTGAGATTCCAGATGCTGATGAACAGCGACGGGTATTCAACGAGGTTCACGACAAGTCAGATAAATTGAAGATTTGGCCAGTTATACGATGGCGCGACAAGAACGAGGGTGTCTATTACACCCGATTTATTCCTCAAGAGAAGGCATCGAAGAGTGATGTCAGGATAAATTATGCTCTCTTCATCGCCACACTCGCAGCCATTGCGATTGGTGGATTAATGCAAGCTAGCAGTAGGGTCTTCCTAACCCTATTTTACCCAAATGGATATACGCCATGGGACATCGCGTTTACAACAGGTATTTTCATTCTTGCACTTATGGGAATCATCGGGACTCATGAGATGGGACATTATAGAATGGCCAAGAAGTTGGGCATTGAGGCAACACCTCCTTATTTCATACCGGGGCTTCCACAGATAGGTGGTACTTTTGGTGCTTTTATCCAACAGAAAAGCCCTCCAAGAGATCGTAGTTCATTGATCGATTTGGGACTTGCAGGACCTTACTCAGGGTTCATAATTACGCTGATTGCGCTGGTCCTCGGATTTGCGCTGTCTGTACCAGTGACTGCAGAACAACTCTCAGCAATCGATGCTACTTTTCCAGGTCAATCTGGTTCTCTACCTGTACCCCTGATCT
>JAEORG010000086.1 GCA_016841005.1 Candidatus Thorarchaeota archaeon
AATCGACACCTGCGTACTCACGATATTACTATATGGTGCTCGTAGATGGTGAAAACTATACAGAAGGAATAAGCGATGGATATTATAGTAGTACCCAATTCCTAGATGTGAATATTGAGATATCTTCACAAGTGTTAAGTCAACATAATGTGACACTTGTTTTGTACAATGGGTTCGAGGCTCCGCAGATAGATACGGTTATGGTGACAGTCATTCTACCAGTCACATTTATGGGATTTCTAGCTGCAACTTTTGGTTCTATAATTGGGATTGCGTCTGTTGCGATTATCTGGCATCTTAGATTACGACGCTCTCAACCTCAACATCTCGATTCTTGATACTGAGCATCTTTGTCGAGACCTTCTTACCACCATAGAGTTCTGCCTCAGACTGTCCCCTGTAGAGAGCATCAGCAATACGTCCGAGGGCATCAGCCTTCATTATGCCCGAACCTGAGGCTCCGTTTACAACAATGACTCCACATTCCTCATAGACAAATGGGATTTTATCTGGTGAATAACAATAACCACCAGCCCAGCTATTAACAGGTCGAGCACCTTCAAATGCTGATACATATTTCGATAGAACAGGATACATACTATTCTCATAATATGCACTCTCAGGTATCATCATCTCATCGGTCTGGATGTATTCGTACTTCCTACCAATTTTGTCACCAGCTCCAATCCAGAAACCCTTCTCTTGGAGTTGTGGTCTAAAGTAGACACCTGCAGAAGGTAGAATGGTGAAGGGAATGCACCCCATCTCATTGAATCCCTTGGTCATAAGAAAATCAAGTAATTTGGGATTGTCTTCAGCGTGAATGACAAACATCTGTCGTTTCTTTGCTTTTGTTTCGCTATCTATACCAACAGGGTCAAGGAGTTCGTTTGCCCATGCACCTGTTGCTAAGACGACTTTACCAGCCCTGAATGTTCCCTTATCAGTCACTACACCATTGATGCGTTTATTCTGCCAAATGTATGGCTCTCCAGGAAGCTCTAATTTAGGATCAGCTTCAAGAAGTAGTTTCTCAACATTACAACCAAATTTAGGCTTTACATGACTTATCTCCTTGAAGGCATCAAAGTAATACTCAACAAGTCGAGTGGGGTCTAGGACACCACAATCTTTTCCAAAGAGACCGTAAGAAATTTCGTGGAGATTCATCAACTCAGCTTCTTCATCGTCATGGAAGTCAACATCGAGACTTGGAATCATCTCTTTGAGTTGCTCTTTGTTGTAGACCTTATAGGATATGCCTGACTTCTCCATCCTCTGCATCCAGACCTGGACACTCTCGTGTTCAAATTGATCTTTGCTTAAAAGCCAGAGATATCCAGTCTTTTCGAAAAGGAGGTCATGACCTAGTTCTTCTTGCACATACTCGAAATATTTGATTGAAGTATCAGTAAGAACCTGATTTGTAGATGAAGCAAACATGTTACGAACTGCTGCAGCACTCATTGCAGTATTTGCCTGACCGGCAGCGAGATTTCGTTCAACAAGTAGTATCTTCTTGTCAGGGTTGTTCTTCTGCATGTAATAGGCAGTTGCGACACCCAGTACTCCAGCGCCAACAATGATGACATCAAAGGTCTCTTCACTCACGACAGAAGCCTCCAGTGATTGTTTCCCGGGTGCAAAAGTGTGACCTATAATACTTACTCTTTGAACCTAAATTTTTGTTGTCAAGTTGAATGAATCCACCAAAGTATTATCAATGATAATAGAGATTGTCTTCGTGGAGGCTTTGTGAATGCCTGGCTTTATTATTAGAAAAAGTAATGGAGATCTAGAATGGTATCCCTTCTTTCATTATGATGATGGGAGATATCGATTCTACGCTCCTAAAGGAGAGAAAACTGGAAAAGAAGTCGGTCGTGATTGGCACTTCAAGAAATATCTTCCAGGTTATTGGATCCCCGGTGTACCATCTAATCAAAGAAGAAGAGTAGGTGGAGGTAACTCCCTAGTTGTTCTAGAAGAAGATGGAGACCTGAGGTATTTCCCATTTAGAGATGAGACCTTCATGCATAGAGGAACTGGTGACAAAGTAGGAAGAGGGTTTAGGGATACTCTTGATTACTATGTGGCAGATTGGACTAACAACGGCACTTCTGACCTTCTTGTTCGCGATGAAGATGGAGACCTTCGATTGTACATTTGGAATGGAAAAGAGTTCAAGGACTTAGGTTCCAAAGAAAAAGTAGGCAATGGTTTTGGAAAGAAGGATGTTCCAGACATCTATCCTGGATATTGGACTGGTGGAAATACTCCAGACATCATGATTAGGAAAGATAATGGTGATCTTATTGTCTTTGAGTTCAACGGTGAAACCTTCTACAGGCAGCGTAATTACAAAGTTGGAGATGATTTCAAAGAGAAACATTACCCTCATCTACTCATTGAGCATTGGTTAGGTAAAAGTACTCCAGACATGCTAGCTTTCAGAGATAACCGGCTCCGTCTTTACCCATATGGATCAAATCCGAAGAAGGACCACTTCACCTTTACTGATAAGCAAACATGGGAATCAGACAAGGACTTCAGAAATGATTGGCAATATTTTGTCGGTCACTGGAGAACAATTGGTAAACCCGATTTGATTACTGTAAATAAGAGTAATGACCTTTGGTTCTATCCGTTCGATAATGGAGTTCTCACTGACCTAAAGGGTGACAAACAGGTAGGTAATGATTGGAAAGTTACACACTTCTGGGATTTCTATCCTGTGTAATGAAAACGAATCAATTGCTACTCGATCATAGAGGTGGATATTCTGTACAAATCGAATTCAGTAATTTCCTTACTAATTCTATTGTGTATGATGCTTGGAAGTAGTATTCCCATCATGAATTCAGGGCGATATAGTCCTATTACTGAGCATGATAATTCGTATCAAAATTCGCAGACTTCAGAATATCCACCATTTGAGTCTCCAGCAGCCGACGCAAGTACTTTGGATTCTGGATCGATTTTCATTGATGGTCAGGAGATATTTTGGAGATATTTTCATCCTAACACGACAGAAATCCAACCTCTGAATTTTAGATTCTCATTCGAAATCTGGTGGGAGAATCCGGATCCAGATATTACAGTAGTTATAGATCTATCAGAAAACATCGGGGATGCAAATGAAACACATAACTACGAAACCCTGTATCCCTATGAAGAAATATTAGAAACCCAAGAAGGAGAGTTTATCCACTACACAGTCTGGTCGAACTCAACATATTTCTTTGCCAATGAAACATGGTCCTCTTTTGGAAATGAGTTCATTGATGAAGAGAGCCTAAATCTAACAGTTGGGATTCAGCATGTTACATATTTCTCAATTTTCGAGTATACAATTACAAGAGACTCAAGTGGACCTTCTATTCAGATTATCCATCCAAATTATAATGAGTTGGATAGCAAACTAATTCTTGAATGGACGAATACTAGCTTTCAGATAAAAATTATAGGATTGAAATACATCAGATATGTAGCACTGATTGGTCCTAGCCTCAACCATACTACATTAGAATATGATGAGATAACTTACTGGACACTTGAGGATTTGGAGCAAGATGAAAGAACAGGAATATACTATTGTCCATCCCTAATCACAGAGAAATATACTGGTGGAGATGGAATTGCTGACATTGACACAGAACCACCTACATTTTCAGCTAATCTAGTCGTTGCTGATGGATATGGATATGAAACGGTGAAATTGTTTGACATATCTTTAGTGGAGCCATTCTCAAATACAACCAACACATCAACAACAACAACTGGATTTTCTTTGACTCAAGACCAAATCATTCTGGCAGGAACAGCAATTGGTTTGGTTCTCGTTGCCATTGGAATAAAAGTTCGCAGGAAGTAGTCTAAGAGATTCTAACAAACCACAAGCGTCATAAGGCTTTCAACTCGCAGACGCAAAATGGAGTGGGATAATTAGTGTCTGATGAATCCTCAAACCAAGAAATGGAATTAGTAGAACCTTCAGGTGACACAAGGAAAATAGCAGTTGGAGCCATTTTAGTTGCACTCTATGCGGTCTTAGCTGTTATTCCAATGAGCACATTCATTGGTGCTGGTGGGGTAACTAGCGCACTTAGCTTTGCAGTTTGTATTGCACCATTACTTGGACTGATTCTTGGTTCGCTCAGAGGAGTTACGTATGGATTACTAGCAGGGATTCTTGGCACATTCGTTCTTCTTCCATTTGGCGGAGGAGTATTTCTATTTCTGCCTCCAACAATTCTTGGGCCCGCAATTGCAGGGCTCTTCACAGGACTTCTATTGAAAGGGGAAACAAAGATAGGTCCTCTAATCACAGCAGGATATCT
>JAEORG010000008.1 GCA_016841005.1 Candidatus Thorarchaeota archaeon
CATACCCCTAATATCAGATTTAGTAGAGTTAATGAGAACAAAAGGTGCCTAATACCTTTTCGGGGACAAACAGAAACTACCGAAATAGAATTTCTGACAAATTTCATTCTGCAAGTCTGTTATAGATGATTGAATACAACACAGCAACAGTATTATACCACAAATTGAGATATCCGTTCATCACTGACAGCTACCGGCCTGAGGTTAGCAATCAAGAATGGCGTTGTGATTAGTAATGGTTACAGGCTACGAGGTTTCAGAAGACGGAACATTACAAGAGGTTGAAATGTCAAAAGATGATTTGGATTCAACCAAGGTCGTCTGTATAGTAGACGATGAAACAAAGAGCATTTACCTCTGGAAAGGAACCCAGGCAGGGATTCGTAAGAAGTTCATTGGCGCACGAGTTGCTACCAACCTCAGAACAGAGTATGGGTTCCACTTCAAAGTTAGGCCCCTTGATGAGGGTGAGGAGCCACCGACTTTCTTTTCTGCTATAGAAGGAACAACGGCGGCCACCAAAGTAATGAAACCTGGTGATGCACCTCCACCTCCAAGACCTCCAACACCTAAGACTGCTCCTCCGAGTGAATCAACTTCAACTACTGTATCAAGTCCTGTGGAATCAGAGCAGAAAACCACTACTCCGCCACCTAAACCCAAAATCACACCTCCGCCTACGACTACTACATCTCCACCAAAACCTCCAATTTCCGCAGCTCGACCAGCGACTACCGCAGCTGCTTCTCCCAGAGCATCAAGTGCAGAGATTGATGGGATGATTAAAGAACTCGAGGCTGAGGATCCTCCAGAAGGATATCAACGTGAGCTTTTGATCATCTATAATGAACTCTATACGGTTGCAGAACACAAGTTGTCAGTGTTTGGCCAAGAGAAGGTCGAACGCAGGTTCGAGAAAGTGAGAGACCCACCAGAAGGCACATTCATGGCAGAGGGCTTCATTCCTCGAGTGATTGTGAAGGATGGAAGAGTCTTAGGAATTGAACTTCTCAAAGGCACGCCAGACGCAATTCTCAGTCCAATAAAGACAGAGATGAAAGAGAGGTTAGGTGACCTCATCAGTTTCTTTAAGTCAGAAGTCGAGGAAGAGGACAAGGACATTCCTGACAAGAAGACATCAAAGAAAGGAAAGAAACTAGTCGCCAAATAGGAGGAACTAAGACATGTCTGCTATTGATCCAACCAAGGAAAAGGAGCTTGTGGAGCTCCTAATGGGTCTTACTAACTATGCTGATCTAGATGCTATTGCTGTTGTTAGCAAGCAAGGAGTCAAACTGGCTTATTTCGCAACTGAGGAGTCTGATGCAGATCCAGATCTCATGGCAGCAGTGAGTGCTGCACTTCTTGTACAAGGAGAGATGGCTGCACAAAAGCTTGAGTTGAATGAATTATACGAGGTCGTCGTCAGAGGGAAAGATGGCTTTGTGGTTCTCTCTCATGCAGGTGATTTCCTTATCATGGGTTCTGCGAGAGACCTCACATCGATGGGACTTGCTGTAACTCAAATGAGGAAATATGCCAAAGAGATAGGGAAGCTTCTTGGTAAATAACCCAAAAAAATACAACCGGTTTCTCAATATTTAAATTTCAGAAATCATAGTTACGGTACATGACATACAGTCATTAGAAGGGTATTACAACGGATTCAACGATATTCATCATTTCGACAGGCATCATAGGCATTGTTGCAGGACTTGGTACTGGGATTTTTGGTATCGGAGGTGGATCAATCCGAATTCCGTTGTTGAATCTCATGGGTTTATCACTAATTTCTGCGTTCGGTTTGAACCTTCTATCACTCCCGATTTCTTCCTCAGTTGGCGCAGTTTCTCAAAGAAGAAATATTAACTACCGACTTGGTGCATTTATGATTCTTGGTGGATCAGTGGGAACTATAATTGGGACAGCTATAGCATTCTCTTTAGCAACATCGTCATTCTGGGTTGCAGTTATATTCCTCTTTGCTTCGGTTGTTGCAATAATAGCGCTTAATCTAAGACATGATAATCAAAATGTATCCGAGATTCATGATCCGACTATCTCTGCTCTGGCATCTGGTACTTGCGCCTGTAATATACTGACAGGAATGAGAGGAGGCACAGAAGGATCTCTTTTTGTTCCACTTCTAAAAGCGATGAATGTTGACACACATAAGGCGATAGGCACCTCTCTATTTGCAGCAATCTTTACTTCAATGGTTGGTATTCTTCTTTATTGGAATCAAGGGTACATTATCTTTGAACAAGGTATTGCAGTAGTGATTGGCTCATTGATTGGGTCCAGAGTAGGAAGTCGTATTTCGCTAAAAACTAAACCAAGATGGCTCGACATGGGACTTTCTATTTTGATACTTGTTCTTGCAGTTGCGACATTTCTGCACTCAGTCTTTGTGTAGGTTATTCTAGAAAATGTAAGTTACATATATCTGAGCTCGTCCATTATATCGCTTCTAATAGATACTTATTAGTCAGAAAGAACGTGAATTTCTCATGAGCCTAAAGGATATTCAAGCAATCGTGTTTGATATGGGAGGAACTCTTTATGATACTCCTCGAGAGATTGTCTTGATGACACGGTTCATTTTGAAAGAGCTTAATCTCACACAATTTGATGATTACACAGACAAACAGATTCTATCACTCACTAAGTCTCTAGATGATGTTTACGATATACGACTTGTGAGTTCGAATGTTGACCCCCACTGGCTACCATCCTTTGAAGATTCTGTTCAATATGATCGGTACCTTTTGGAAAGGTTGGGAGTTGGAGGCAATCTTGATGATATGGCTTTGCACGCACATCGAGAGTGGGAAAAAGCTTATTCAAAGACTAAACCAAAATTCATTGAACCATGTAGAGCAATTCTTGAAGTACTTCACGAGAAAGGGATACGGTTGGGTATAGCTTCTAACAGACGGAATGATCCAATCCCATTTCTTGAGTCAGCCAACATTTTGCACTTCTTTGATGCAATTGAATACTCATGCGTTCCAGGATATCGAAAACCATCTCCCTATATGTTACTGCAAGTAGCATCGAAAATCAACATCAATCCTAGAAAGTGTGCGTATGTTGGGGACAAGGTAAAACATGATGTAGGAGCAGCTAAAAGGGCAGAGTTCTTTCCGATACTAATTACTTGGTGTGATTCAGAAGAAAAAAAGAAAGCACCATCAGACACGTTTGTGATTGATCATATAGATCAACTCATGGATTTTCTTTGAATAACTTCTATGTTATGCATGGATGCTTACTGAATATGTCTTTCTGATAGGATGATTGAAAGATGGCTAAATTAATAGACAGTATTGTATATCGATTCAATCAGTCATCCCACTCAATGAATAAACGAGTGTTTATTGCTGAGAATATAGAAGCAAATGCAAGAACCAGAAGAATTGATGTCAGAGGAAATCCAAGTCCTAATAGAATCGCGGTACTGAATGAACCAATAGCAATGGCTGCATCAACACCCGACGAATAAAGAGCCATACCCCTTGCTTCAGATGCTGTTGATATGGATGAAACATGTGAATTAAGAGCAAGATTTGCTATCGCAATTCCAAAGCCAACCACAAAGGCTGATGAAATATAACCAAGAATACTATTGAAAATAAGAAGAAGCCCAATTCCAACAATGGCAAGAATTGATCCTGTCATTGCAATCAGTCTGTACCTTGAGGGTCTGACCCATATTCCCCCTATGGCTGAGCCTAAAATCTGAGCTAATGCGTAAAAGGAGAAGAAAATTCCGGGATTTTGAATATTGCTCATTTCTGCGATTTCTGGCGAATAACTCAGAAAAAGTCCAAGAGGAATGAACAATAATAGCGCTGAGAAACTGGTAGTAATAACCACTATATCTGGGAAACTGCTAATCGTCTCTTCATGCGCTAATGTTGGTGGAATTGTTCTCCAAACATAGAGAGAGGTAATTGAACTCAGTCCACTGATACCTGAAGATATGATGAAGCAAGTTTGAAAGGTTTCCAATGTTTTTATTGTCACAATCCAACTACCAAACACTGGAAAGATGAGAAGACTGAACGACCCTAATCCGTTGAGATACCCAAACGCTTTGCTTATGTTTTCACTACGAGTGTTTTCTGAAATCATTGTAAGAATTGTTACTGTAGCAAGTGCCCAGCCAAATCCCTGAATTGCACGAGTAATAAGAATCAATGATACTGTATCAACGACTGAATAGAATCCTAAAGCAATAGTCAAGATAATGTTTGCGAAGACTAGTGCAATTGCATCGTCAATTTTCTCAATAAGCCAGCCTGAAAGAAATCTTGAGAAGAGCGCAGAAATTGTGAAAACCCCAAAAGAAGTTCCAAGAACACTTGGGTCGTTTGACACAAATAGAATGTAATCTTGTAATGCAGATAGAAGTAGATTATATGCTGAAAAAAGAATGAATGCAACTAGGATAACAAGCTTGGTGGTCGTGGAAAGAGTATAATTTACGCTCATTTAGAATTATCACGGCACCTAGCGATGACCTTCTTCATTATATTGTTACTGTTACGAATTAAAAATCAATGAATAGATGTATCGTTAATCGGTGTACTACTTCAGCCAAGTAGTACTTAGCTTAACAGTAAACAATATGGGAGAACCTGAAAGACTGAATTGTAAAGTTAGAAATTAAAAATAACAAAAACATTTTAGTTACTTTCGGTAAGATGTGTCGGGATAATTCCGTGGTAGAAATGTAGTATCCATAAGTCCCTCATCAATTTGATTGGAGGTGGGATTATTCTACGAGACAGAAGCTCTGTAATGGACAATGTGCACAGTGCATTATCACATATCATCAGACGCCAAATCATTCTCATGATTGGCAATCAAGGAGCAGTTTCTTATACAGACCTTACGGAATTGAAACTAGAGCCAGGTACTCTATATTTCCATCTAGACAATCTTAGCAAGTCAGATGATCCGTTGGTATCACGTACCACAGATAAGTTGTATTCTCTAACAGAGTTGGGTCAGGCAGCCTATGCCATTATACAACAGTGTGAAGATCAAGTTGAAGCTGTCCTACCAAAAGAGGAGGGTGAAAGAAGAACTGGAGATATCATTCTAGATATACTAACTATGACACCAATTGTTAAACGAATTCAAGCTGATCCATTGCGATTCTTCTTTGAGATTATTGTCTTTCTTGGATTATTCGGATACTTTGCTGCATTAGTAGGTCTTCTCCCTGTGTTTCTCTTCTTCCTTCAGGGAACTTTTGATACAGGGATCACAATACTTGCAGCTCTGGTCGCATGGATAACAACATTCCTGCTTGTAGAGGCATTATCGATACCTATTCTAGGAAATCAAGGACTTTCCAAAGGGCTTCTCGCATCTATACCTGTGGCTTATATTCCTCATTTACTCGTAGAAATCATATGGTTCTATATTCCAATGTTGAACATTCCAGAAGGCTGGCCGCTCACGATATTCCTTACGGGCATTATCGCATGGAGCACCTGCATCCTGACAATTGCACTAGCTAGGGCTAAGAGAGTAAGACGATCTCGAGCTGTTATCGTTACACTGATAGTCACAAATCTGAACCTCCTTCTCCTAGCACTAGTACATGCAGCACTAGTTTGAGGTGGGATCATGAGTTCGATAATACTCGAAGTGGGGCTTCTATGGAATTGGAATAGAATGATTATATTCCTATTTGACAGATTTATAGAAGGTGGTTCAGAATGATCAAAAAAGGAGTAATAGTCACTCTAGTGGTGGTGTTTCTTTTATCTTCTGTACCATATACAACGGCACAGCCGCTGCCTGAAATTTATGTATCAATCTATGCAGGACGTGAATATGGAGATTATAATGTACTAACAAGTAAAATACGTGTGGATGGTTCCCTAAAATCAAATGGTATTATAGATAATCCAATATTCGATTTCGTGAATGTTACACGTGAATTCCCCATTGAGGAAGTCATTTGGTATAATCTCGCTTTGTCAGCTATCTTCGAAGCGAATGACACAAACAACGATGGTACTTTCACACTAGGCGTAGACCAACTTGTAGGTGCCATAATACCGTTTAGTCGTAGATGGGACTCATGGAACTATAGTGACTTCTTATTGGAAAAAGAGGGAGTGGATGGATATCCGCAGGTAGTACATGCCCCAGAATCGTTTGATATGGAAGGGTTGACAGGGGTGCACGTCAACTACACAGCAAATATCACAACCAGCCATTGGGACCGTCTTGTGGTACACCCTGATGATTGGCCTAGTGTTCGCGGACACACCCGTACCATGCACATTGAGATAATGATTGGAGTCCATATCAGCTCAGCAACACCAGACCAATTCATGCTCGAATTTCAGCTTACCGGATGGGACTGGATGTATGAGGACTCAATTCTTGTATTCATTTTCAGTCCTTATGTGAGCTTTGATGATTCTTTGGACCCAGATTTGGACGCATTGCGTAATTTTGCGGCTATCAACCATGTAGGTAATCGGATGTATTTTGGGGAAGGATATATCGAGTATCCTCAGATTGTTTCTGTGGGTAACGGAACAGATCAGGTTGGAGTGAACGCTTCGTTTGCTGATATTGCTAATGATTATTGGAATCCCCTCTATGGGCCTCATGATACCTCCATCTTCACCGCATTTGAGAACTTTGGCGACAACACTCTTGATTACACCCTTAACCTTGGAGTCGTTTCAGTCGAGTTTCCTGATGTGCATGCGACCCCTACCCCTACTACGCCGGTAATTAGCTATAGAGACTTAATTATTACCGCTAGTATAATCAGTTTAGTTACTATCGCAATCATTCTCTATCAAAACTCAAAGAATTCTTTCAAAGTTAAAGCTCGTAAACCTCGCATGAATACTCCAGACAACCAACGGGCCAGTAGATAATTGGCATGAATACACTTACATGAAGTGCTATTCTTAGTTCGAGAATTCTCGAAGTCGAACTTCAATGGAATTTGAATAAAACGATTATATACTAAATTACCAAGTACCTTAGGTTGAGGTGGATTAAACGAGAAAAGATTCAACCATGGGAAGGGAGGACTTCTGGTGAATTGCCTTAAGCTACATGTTATGTTACTGTCTATGTTTTTGATAGTATCTCCAGGGTATATAGCTCTAGGAGGAATTCTGGATGCAGATGTTGATCTCTCACCCGAAATTATTTTTCATAACGGTGATATCATCACTATGGAACAATCGCCTTCGCAAGTTGATGCCATAGCCATAAACGGAGAAACCATCATTGCGATTGGTGATGAATCTCAGATTCTTGAAATGGCTGGCTCCAACACCAGGATAATCGACCTTGACGGACGAGCACTTCTACCTGGCTTTATAGACTCTCATGCTCACTGGATTCTGCAGTGGGATTATCTGAACAAATCAACACCTGATGAAATGATTGAGTCTGTGTTGAGTTATGGATGGACGAGTATCTCAGAATTGTTTGTGAATCAAGACCACCTAGGTGAGTTGATTACCTTAGATCAGGAAAACCGTCTTCGTGCCGATTTCCTGGATGAGACTCTCGACCCCGCCGGAGTAGCCGTCGTTTGTGAGGGTGTACATTTGTGCAGTGTCATGCG
>JAEORG010000087.1 GCA_016841005.1 Candidatus Thorarchaeota archaeon
CATTCTCAATCTTTGATGTAAGAATAACAAGAGTCTCATTTTCAACAGCAGCTTCTGGCAGCTCAAAAACTTCAACCATTACACGCCAAGCCATGTATATGTGACAAGCCATCCAATCATTATCGACATGCTTCAACGCGGAAAACATAACTTTCTGATACTCACTCCATTCAACATCTTCGCCTCTTCTTTGTGCAGCTACAAGGCAGAAAATCTGGGTGAGCTCTGTCTTGATATCTGAATCAATCAGTCGTTTCATAAAGTCATACTTACCTAGATTATAGCAGTGATAATATGCGAAGTAGATTGCCAACTCAGGAAGAGATTCGTTCAATGCTTTCTCACAAAGATGTTCTGCAAAATCATTGTAGTCTTTTACTTCATCCATAACCGACTGAAGGATAGTTCTAGTTTCCTCATCAACATAAGGAAAACATGCAGTAATGGTTCCGATTGGCTTCATATTTAACAACCTCAAATTCACGAAATCATTATTATTCTACTGACCTGATACATCAGTCTTTTGGAACTAAGAAACAGTCAACTCTGGGACAAGAAGTTCAGCCTTATCTTTGAGATAATGCATGCCAGTCTTTTCTGAGATTTTCAAGACATCCTCCACTAATTTTCGTGATTCTTTGATCCTACCCTGTTTGAATCTAAACTTGGCGAGAAGGAGTTTGACCTGTGCGGCAGTTCCAGGAAGGTCTCTCTCTTCAACGTGGTCAAGTAACTTCCTCATCCACGGTCCAGAAATTTCCAAGCTCGCACTATCCTTCTTGGGAGTGACTATTTCAATTTCTGTATCAACCATCTCAATGAGAATATAATGGAGATGTGTTAGAATTTTTACTCGCTCATAGAACTCAAGAGCATTCTTAAATGAGAAAATTGCTGTCAATGAATCGCCTTGTTTTTTCGCTAATAGACCTTCAAGGAAATGTATTTGTGCGATAGTAGTTTCTTCTCCAGATTTTAATGAAGATGCTCGTGCTTTTTCAAGGTACTGACTAGCCGTATCAATTTCATCTAAGAGTAGGTACGCCCATGTTGCTTGTATTTGGCATATTACTGTTGATTCTCCGGGATAGTCATTTCGACTTTCTTCAATAAACGCCAAAGCCGTCTTTCCGTCACCTTTCTGATTGTAAATGGAAGCTATGACACACCTAAGAAAACCAATGGGAAGACCTCGATCCAATCGACCTGCCAGATATTGGTTCTGATAGTCTATTGCTTTCTCAAACTCTCCTTTCGCCATTGCAATATGACCAAGTTCATGTAGATATGTTGCCTTACCAATTGCTGAACCGAGTTCATCAGATATTTTTTTCATGATTTCCAATAGACTGAGCGCTTCATTGAAATTGGAATGTTTGACTCCATTGGCTTTCAAAAAAAGAATTTCTGCAACCTCATTGAGGTCATCATATTTCTTTGCCTGAGAGATGGCTTTGTCATAATAGTTGATTGCTTCTTTGAGATTGCCTTCTCCTACAAACCGCGTAGCTTTAATTCTAAGGATTCGTGATAGAAAAAAGCCATACTCTTCATCATTCTCAATCTTTGACGTAAGAATGTCAAAAGTTTCATTGTCTGTTGCAACTTCAGGCAGACGAAAAATCTCAACCATTGTTCGCCATGCGATGTATACATGGCAAGCCATCCAATCATTATCGACATGTTTCAATGCAGAGAACATGGTTTTCTGATACTCTCCCCATTCAATAACCACTCCTCCCCTTTGTGCTGCCACGAGACCGAAAAATAGCGTGAGTTTGGTCTTAATGTTTTCATCTATTAGCCGTTTGAGAAAGTTATACTTATCCTGATTATAGCAGTGATAATATGCGAAGTAAATAGCCAAATCAGGAAGTGGTTCATGTATTGCTCTCTCGGAGAGCCGCTCAGCAAAATCGTTGTAGTCCTTTGCCTCGTCCATGACCGATTTTAGGATGATTTTGGTTTCCTCATCAATATAGGGGAAACATGCAGTTATGGTTCCGATTGGTTTCATACTTGCGTACCTCAGAGTAGTAAAAACGGACTACAATCTCCAAACTTGTACAAGAATGTTTTGAAAAGAAAGCAATAAGTGATTTAGAAAAATAAGATTCCAAGGCATGCATCACCCGAGAGAGTATGCATGCTTGGACTGATCTATACAATCAATGAAGGTCTATACTTTAGCATGAGCACGAACGATAGATTCTACCTTGTCGAGCTTTGCTTGAATCTCAGGATCCTTTATGTTAACAACAACTGACACGTCAATATCTGCAACCTGTTGGTTACCTTTCTTGTCCGTATATGGCACATCAACCTTGTAGTTGACTCGATCGTTTTGCTTGGCTCTGAATCCCTTTGCTTCTTGTTCGATCTCATAGCCGCCCTTGATGGGGTACAAGACACCATAGTTTACCATTTGGTAACCGCTATCAGTGATGCCCTTTGTAATCTGTTCCATGATGGATTTGTTGTACATATAGCTACCAAGTTGGACTAGGCTTAGAAATGCGAATACACCGCCACCGCTTACTCGTGCAGCCTTAGCTTCTTGGACTCCAGTTGCAATGATACGATGGTCTGAAACAAAGACCTGTCCTTTAATTACAGACTTCCCTGTCTCAACCCATCCGTCGCATACAACGTGAAATTCTTCACCAGGCAACTTGCAGAAGTTTTGGACAAAGAATCGTTCAAACTCAGCTAGTTTGTCTGCTTTCCGTGCACGTAACATCTTATCAAAGAGGATGTACGCCTTTTCAGAGAACAATGCAGGATCGATTAAAATAGCCTCCTTCATGATCTCACCAAAAATCTGGAAGTCGGAAGTATCCATTTTTTCGAATACCTTTCTCAATTCATTTCCAACGTCGCCAGATTTTCCTTTTTGCATCTTCTCGATGACTGTTTTCCGAAGTTTATCAAAATCCTGACCCATGATTAAAACCTCAAATCAATAACTAATCTAATCTGATGCATATTAACTCAATTCGGATAGATAAAATAGGAATTAACACTGTTAAGACAATATACCAGTAGAAAACACCATCGAGTCGAATTAGGTATTCAACACCTCAGTCTGAATTGATTCATCCAAAGTTGAGATCATTTTTGGACTGATTCTAACAAAAATCTTGTATCGTTCAATTGCGTTTTCTCTTTCACCTATCTCCAAATAGGATTCTGCGAGAGATTGATGAAAGTCGAGAAATGCTCTATCTTCTTTATCTGCAAGGAACTGCTCAAGTTCCTCAATAGCTACTTGTTTATCATCTGAATCTGAAATGGCTTCAGTTAGCTGCCAAGCTGTAATAATATTGTTCTTGAGTTCCATTAATCTACCAATTTCTCTGACAGGTTCTGGATGATCCTCTATAGTATAGTCATTTACTGGAACTGGTTTGTCCCATACTCTCACAACATAGACTCGCGCGCTCATCTTACCACGCATTTCTCCGCCGGCATCATCACCTGCTTGAAGCGCCGTGTATAATTTCCTTGTGAGAGTCCCATTGGTGTTTTCAAAGGCATTAGCCATAGCATCCACCGTGTTTGGACTTGTCAGTATATTTCCTTGACAGGCATAATTGAAACCTTTTCGTTGATGTGCAGAGAAAACCTTCTCACCTGTGAATGATAGTGATGTGCCATCTGCCGTCACCATGCCAATTTGACGGTTCTCAAAGTTCTCATCACTTTCTCTAAAGGTGTCAAGTATATTCTCCAATGTCAAGTTCTCATCTAGTTTCTCAAAGAATGTGGGGATAAAGTCCCAGTTCCCTTGAGCCTGTGACACAATAGCTCCTTTTCCAGCCAGAGCTAAACCGACCTGCCCAGCATTCCAAAAACATGAGGCAATAGCAAATCCGACCTCTCTCTTCTCAGGGTCAGACGCAACAATAGAGAAAGTCATGAAGGTTGCAGAATGGTGCAGGTATTTCAACTTAGTACTACCAGCAAGAATTATTTCAATGCCTGATCTACCATGAATTCCCGGTCTTGTCGCCAAGCATGATTTTCTTCATCTAGAATTTCAGGCCATATTGAGTACAAGAATGAATTGGGATAGTCAATAATTGTGACAGCAATATTCTGGAGGTTATGATGAAGATTTGAGAGTAATGAGGACATATGACTCGGAGGCATTCGTACAAACCAAGAAAGATCTGAATCAGAAACTCGCATGGTCGATTCGAATGGAATTGGATCAATACTCATTTTCG
>JAEORG010000088.1 GCA_016841005.1 Candidatus Thorarchaeota archaeon
ACCAATCTTCTATCAGTGAGTGTAAGATAGTGTGATCCATTTATGTCTGCCATTGTTGCAAATTGGATTGTTTCATTGGGCAGTAAAAGATCCCTGGCATTGTCGTAATCAGATAATCTACTTGGCCAAATAAACTCGAGTGTCCTTGACATACCCCTTCCTCACATATTCCTGATTTGAGTCCTACTGAAAAGAGTTCTGTTTTTCATTCCGATTAACATTAATGTGATAATTCTACTCTGATACTGAATAATGATGAATCATCACTACAAACTAACTAAAATGACATGGCAAGAAGTGGAAGAAAGAATTCAAGAATGTGACACTATTCTAATTCCTGTTGGATCTACTGAACAACACGGACCTCATCTCCCATTAGACAATGACCATTTCGTTTCAGCACGTTTTGGAGAATTGGTATGTGACGCTCTATGGCCTGACATAAAACTAACACTTGCACCTACACTTGCTTTCGGGCACTCTCCACATCATATGGACTTCAAAGGTACAATAACAATTGATGAAATTGAGTTGGCAGAAGTGTATATCGACATCGCGATGTCACTTACTCAACATGGATTTTCAAACATCATCTTCCTCAATGGTCATGGAGGAAATAAAGCTGCATTAACGATTGCACTCAATAAATTACAAAGAATCTCAAAATCGAAGGTTTTCTCCATAGATTGGTGGTCGATGATAATGGATAAGATTCCAGACCTATTTACACAACCTGTCTTCCACGCATGCGATATGGAGACCTCTGTTGCATGGGCACTTGGTCAAAGAGTGTTGGAGGATAAGAGAGTTGACGAACCCGGAAAGTCGCCTTATCCAGGTTATATAACTCCTGATATGAGGGCTCCACCTCCACAAGTTGCGACAGGATTGAAGATGAAAGACTTTACAGAGAGCGGTGCCGTTGGTTACTCGACCAAGGCGACTAAAGAAAAAGGCGAAGTTGCAGTTAAGCTAGTTGTGGAACGTATTGTAGAATTTGTTAAATCACTACAATGAGAGGATTGCAATAAGAGAAAGAATAAACTAAGATTCAGTACGCAACTATCATGGGTAATTAAATGAATGAAGCTGTGGAGAATTTGTTCTCAGTTAGTTTCACCACAGTTGCATTCTTTCTACTTGCATTGTTTCTAATTTTCTTCCTCAGAAGATTCCATCATTCACCTGAACTTCGCACAATCAAACGAAAGCCATTAATAATTCCCGCGATTGTCTTCTTGATTATTGTGCCTATCGCACCGCACCAGCATATAGGCCCCCCACTAGGAATGGAATCAAATACGTACTCAAGATATCTTCACTACCAATTAACCACAATGTTCACCGTCTATGAGCAGGAACCCTATTTACCACGAGTTCGAGCAGAATATTCATATCCATTGCATAGCGATGAAATAATCGAATGCACAGTCCTAGTGTATCTCGATGATTTCTTGCTTGAAAACATTACAAGTTCAATTACTTATTCTGGTTCGCCGGAGCAGCTTTCTACAACACATACCACGTTTGATTTGTCACCAGGAAACTATTCCCTAGTATTCTCACAAAGAGTCCTCCAAGCTGATGGGAGCCCGACCCCATACATTCGGGCAGTGGATCTCATATTCTTCCAGCTCCAAGATTACACATGGATAGAGGTCTCTTTCCAGTGGGATCAGTACCTTCTGGTTCTCTATATTATAGGTATTGCTCTATTTCTCATAGGGCTCTATGTCACAGACCACAATTTCGATACTCCTGAAGAAAAAGAGCGTTACCAACGACATAAGAATGGAGAGCGAAATTATCCATACAGTCGAAGCTATCGTCGTAAGATGAAACATAGGAAGTAAAACAATACAATACTCAACTTTTGACGGTTACTCTTTCTGTCTTCTTAGCTTTTTCTTTAAATTATTCAATTCATTCTTGATTGTGACTAGCAGTGGGACTGTAATGTAATCATCTTCATCAACTTCAATTTTCGATTCAGTGATTTCCCTATGGAATATAATTAACATGATGAGAACCAGTAATAGGAATGGATTTGATGTGATGCCTGAGGAGAAATAGATTGTGGGAGTTAAGGTAGAATTCAGTGTATATGATGTTAGCCACAGACATACTTCTTGAAAGATACCAAAACTGAGTACCTTAAACAGGGAAGTTTTTCCGATAAAATACGCTATAGAGAAGCTGATGAGCAGAAGTCGCAAAATAAAAACGAAATAGAAATTGCTTAATTGGAGATTAAATTCCAAAAGGACGCTAGGGTACAAATAATAAAACGCTGTTTCTCCAGTCCATCCTGAGCGAATTGAAGTTATTGTGATGAAGATTGAAGATTGCATGGTTTGTCTAATAGCATACAATCCCTCATTATAGAGCGTTACAAAGGGAACGAAAAGAACAATCAAAATGAACAACAGAGAAAAGAGAACTTCATGGGATAACAGACCTATTCCTTCTGATTGACGAATAGAATTCAGGAATGGTAAGATGATAAAGAGTAAAATTAGACTTGCTGAATATCCAAATGTTAATGGTACAAATGAGAGCAGCACTCCCGAATAAGAAGCAATGACTAAATCTCCCAGAATTGGCACAGCTATGCAAAGGATAGATGTAACTACTGCAGCTAATTTCGTGAAACTGTTGTTTCCTGTAGATCTGAAATAGACACAATATAATATGACAGGAATCGCATAAAGAAGACCTATCATAATTGAAAAGGATTCCAACTGGAAAGAGCCATCAAATATCCAAGCTATTCCCCTGCCTGATATATTGGTCGTCGTAACACCGACACTGCTTATCACTTGGATAGGAACTAGCATTGCAAGTATAATGCGCATACTCACGGACAATGCAAATGTGCTTCGTTTCTGCATAGAAAACCGACCGTTGAGAATCTACCTAAGATAATTCAGCTATATTTGGATAACCATTTCTATGTAAGAAATCGTCAAATTAATTTATTAGCCAGTTCTAATACCGTATGTCGGAGTGAAGGGCATTGTTGAGTAATTTAGACATCAATGATGAACATGACACGCTAGATGATACAAAGAGGTTCGGTTTATCATGAGCGATGATGACTATATTTTCAGTGATGGACCTACAGGGCATGAAGAGGATGAAGAGAAGGAGTATCCCTTCAAGGAAGTATACTATCCTCCAAGATCAAGTAGTAGTGTACCCAAACCTCCACCTCAATATAGGCCTCCTGAATCACCCTCGTTAGTGAAGATGAATATGGCACCAATTGGTATTTTCTTGTGCCTCTTCACATTCAGCTTTCTCTATATTATAACGTCTACTCAAGCATCTATAATTGCTGCTATTGGATTTTCAATATTCTTTTCATGTCTAGGGCTTTGTTGGATGAATAGTAGGGGAGGACTGAAATTCAAGACATCACCATCCGATTAGTCCTTCCTGATATTACATTGCGCGCCATGCCAGTATCTTTTTTAAGTAAATAATTCCTAATATGATATAATAGTCCGACCTCGAAATAGAGGTTTGATGGTCGCACGCCCACTCCTACATTCTCAAATGCTGCGTCGTTCCGCTGACCGAAAGTTATAACTTGGTCCGAAGCAATTCAGAATTCGAGAAACAAGGGCGTAAGAAACATAACCGTGAGTCGGCTCAATCTTTGGCGTGCGGAGCGAGCCTCGCATCCAATTTCAAAATAAATTGGAATGGAATGTAACGCTGAAAATGTTAAAGGTGGTGGCGCGGCAAGCGTTACGTTGCTCGCGGGTTTCTACGCCCACCTTTTCTTCTTGACTGGTTTTCAAAGAGTACATGAGTTTGTGCATCTAGAGATGACATTATTATCCTAAAATGGATACTATAATTATGAACAAGAACAAGAAGGAGTTGTCGCCAGAACAAAGTCACCAACAACTAACAACGTTGAAAGCTCGTTTTGAGAAGAATATGAACCGTCATAAAGGACTTGAGTGGGAAAATGTAGAAGCAAAGCTGAAAGCCAATCCTGAGAAGATGTGGTCACTCAACGAAATGGAGAGAACTGGTGGTGAACCGGATCTCGTCGGTTATGATAAGAAGACAGGAGAGTTCATTTTTTATGATTGCTCAACGGAAAGCCCAACGGGCCGCAGGAATGTTTGTTATGACCATGAAGCTTTGGAGTCAAGGAAATCACATAAACCTGAAAATAACGCCTTAGATATGGCGACTGCCATGGGTATTGAGATATTGACGGAAGAGCAATATCGAGAGCTGCAGAAACTGGGAGAATTCGATACAAAGACATCGAGCTGGGTGAAAACACCTTCTGATATTAGAGACCTCGACGGAGCACTCTTTTGTGACCGCCGCTATGGCAAGGTCTTCGTGTATCACAACAGTGCGCCATCATACTATGGCGTTAGGGGGTTCCGCGGCTCATTAAGGGTCTAGGGATTTGTATTTCAACTAAGTGATGACTTCGATCCAGAAATGACATCAATCTTGAATAGTGGTAATCATGCATGGAGTCAGGGATTCTCCCAGATGTAGCTGATGGATCCCTTCATGTGTTTGAAACCTAATCGTTCATAGAGACCGATAGCCCGCGTATTGTCAATGTCTACCTCCAACTTCATCAGCCTATGGTCATTCTCCGCTGCACGGATCATGCTCGTGCAGAGGACATATTTTGCTAAGCCTTGTCCTTTGTACTCAGGAACTACTCCGATTCCATGTACAAAGACACTATCTTGATGGATGTCAATCTTGACAAAACTGACAATCTTCTCGCCATCAAACAGCACGATCGAGGCATCCTGATCAATAGGAACTTCTCTTGAGAAGAATGAATCAAACTGCTCATGACGTTGATCTTCAGATTGATTCAAATACCTTCTATCCCCTCCATCTGAGAATGCTCTATCATAATCAGGCCAAAGTTCTTCATTTGAGACCTCAGCCATGGATTTCGTGTACATCGAGTCAGGGATTTCACGGAGTGTAAAATCTAGATTCGACAGATCTGCATCCATGAAGGTCCACTCATATCCACGTTTCATTCCTGCGGCTTCATACATCTTTCCGCAGACTTGTGCATAGTCCCGATATTCATCAGTCAAGTTCATCAGAAAGACTTCCATCCGATTTCTCCCTGATGTTTTTGTATACTCGATGCACATCTCAACAAGTTTTCTACCGATATCGATGTCGGGTGGATTGACTAAAGGATGCCAAGCCAGAAAATACGCCATTGAGTCTGTCCAATGATATACACCTGCCCAACCTGTAATCTTTCCCTCTTCCTGAGCGATAGCAATGAAGTCAGGGCAATTATGTTCGTCTTTAAACCAAGCTCGAATATCTTCCATTGTATTTCCATATTTGTAGGGAATGGGCAAGTCCTTGTATGCTTCAAATGTGAATTTTGATAGAATTTCAACATCTATTGTATCTATATCGTGAGACTCGTATTCTATCATGAGTTGTACCTTTAGATACAGAATATAATACGATAGTTGTGCGCCAATTTCAATTCCGTATCGGAATTCAATCCTTTTGCTCTTTACTCACTTTTACTTCACAAACCAAGGCTTTGATGTAATTCCATCCTGGACTAAGTTGTGTCCAGCACCAAGTAGTTGGAGTTGGTGAGCAAGTCCTTCAGAAATGTGATTCAACTGAGTATTCTTTGATGGTTTCTCTCTCTCAACTATCTTTGGTGGAAAACCCGCTCTCTCTAGACCTACGACAACATCATGAAGACGAACTGTATTCCATGCAAACGGAACATATCCGAGTTCCTCCAAAATTCGTCTTCCATAAAAGGTAAACCAAAATACACGCGCATCAGCTTTGCCCCTAACAACTTCGACCGTTATATCTTCCATTTCTCTTCTCCGAGCTTCTATTACTTTCTTTACAAGTCCTGCAGCTCTGGTCATCGCTAATTCATCAATGTCTAAGAAATGGGTTGACCCATCGTTCTCCACTTGAGTTTCAAGTAGTCGGATTGCATTATCATAAATGATATCCTTCGATTCTTCAAACGATTTCGATTGAGTCACACCTTTCAACAGATCTAGTGGTTTTCCAT
>JAEORG010000089.1 GCA_016841005.1 Candidatus Thorarchaeota archaeon
ATCGAACCTGTATCAGTAAGTCAGTTGGGAAAACTCCCGGGGCATCATCAATATTCCAACAGCTAGCGAGAATTGACTCGCTAACCCAATCACTCAGCGAGTCGTATGAGATTTTGATTGAGCGAAGGTCTAGTGAACTCCCTACCCATATTGGATTCGTAATTGAACTATGAATTGTTGGAAATGCGACAGGCTTTGTTGCTGTTTCATCTTCATGAAGTTCTAATGTTGCATAGGACACACTAAGATTCTTTGCAAGACCGGCACTTAGACATATTAAACCAGAATCCAAAGCCCATGCTGTCCGTTTAAAGGAAAAAGTATCTTCGAGATTTTCAAGAACTGATCTACCTCGATTATTGGACTCTAATATCATGAAATGAGATACCTGACGATTTTCCAGAGTAGAGATGTCTAGACTTTCAATCCACCAATCATCATTGGAATTGCTTTTTGCATAGAGGGTAGCTCCAAGGTATACACCACCAAAACCAGATGTTTGTTGAAAGGTAATAGATATCCATGCAGAACCCCCGATGAAATCTGCAGACACCTTGTATATTCCAGAAACAACATGAGCTTGAGCATCATCAACATGGACAGAAAACGGAAGGCCATCTGCAGAAGAAATTTCTATTCTCCAGATAATCTGAGTGACATCCTCAGGAATCTCAGCTCTGACAAAAGCAACATACCAATATCTTGTTTCTTCATCTTCACTGATACAATCTATTCCAGTAACTTGGTGTGTTTGATTATCAGAGGTGGAGTATTGAATTATTGCACGACCTATCAAAGACCTATTCTGATCTGCACTACGGAATCGAAAACTAAAATCAATCGTCTTGTTCTTGACTTCATAAGGTTGAGGAGAATAAAAAGGTCCCTGGTCAATTATGCATGGATTTGTCCCATTTAATATCGCATATATTTCAGATGGATTGTTGAAGAGATAAATAGACGTCCCATTCACGGTATCCCAATCATAAACGCGAGTGTCATTTGACCACCATGTGAAGCCTCCATTTGAAATAATCTCTTTGGATCCCATACTCGGAATTTTCACCTCAATGACATTTGATAGTAGACTCATATTCTGATATAGAAATGGAGAAGCAAGACAAAATACCACGAAAATAGTGACAATAACAACCTTGTAGTGGTCCTTTGAAAAACGATTCAACTTCAAAGTGATTCCCACCCACCAGAAGGAATGTGTATTGATCATCAAGATATATGTTTCGAGTGGTTACCTGTTAAGTGAGAGATGAAAAATCAGGAGAAAGGATGGAAGGAGGTGCGACCAACGCAACCTTACGGGGTGTAATCTCGGTAGCCTTATACGGTGGGGAAACCAGAAGCTAGAAGGGGAGATTTTAATGCGTGCTCTCGGGAAGTCAAAACTTATCGCTGTTATACTCCTGATTTTCTCGATGCTCATATTCCCAATAGCAACACTCGAAAGATCCATCCCAAGTGCCACCTATGATATCATCTATGGCGATGAAATCAATGAGAGTGAGAGTGTCGAAATCACAAGCACACCATATGCGCCTGTTTCCTCGGTAGTTCTTTTCAATGAGTCAGTTATGAGTTCAGATAGTAGCTGGGACAAATTGAGAGATTTTCGATTTAATGAATCTAGATTCTCAAAAATAGTAACACTTCCTTACCTGAATGTATCTCTAGTAACTTTCAAGCTGTCAGCATATGTGGTGATTGGACCTCTCGACATTTTTTTGTGGTACTACCCAATAAAAAGCCAGAATACAACTGCTGATTCAGGGGAGTATTGTGAAATAGTGACTCAATCAACTCCTGATGAGTATCTCGAACGAGCTGATGTAGCTGGGCTTTTGTGGATTAGTATTTACTTTGCAGGACTAAACTGGAGTGTAATAGATCAGTTGTATTTCAGTATTCAAGTTGAATTCACTGTTAGTCAATGCCCGCTCATGATAGATTTGCAAAGAACCAATGGTGAAAGTCTCTATGATCTCAAAGAGTTTGAATTCATTTTCCAGGAAGACAGTCGACCTGCAATTTACTTCGATGATCATCGTATACTTATTTGTCAGAAGAATGATACAATCTTCCTTCCCAATGGAATATACTCTCTAACCTTTAGATGGAGAGGATACAACTATGCATTCAACGATGTCACAATTCTAAATGAAACTCTGAACCTCGAAGTTCGGATAAAGTCTGTAAGACTTGATGTGGAGTCCTTACAGGGGATACCCGGTCTTAGTATTTCAGTTGGTGAAAGGTATTATTCCTACGAAGATGAATTGTATAGTAGGGAGTTACTAACTAAAGATTCACCTTCATTTTACTTGTCTTCAGGAAACCCAGAGCGAATATCGGTTAAGGGGAATCCTCAATATACCTATTTCCCATATCACTTTGCATTCAACTTGGACGTTGGTATCAATCGAAACATCACGCTAATAATTAACGAGAATTGGATACTGTTAGGTAATCTTGCATTTACGCCAGGAAGACTGGCTATGCTGATTGCGGCAGTACTAGTCATAGTTCTCACAATTCTATTATCAAAAAAGGAGATTGCAAAAAGCACTGTTTCAGGTCCGTTCATACTACTGTTTCTTGGTAGCATTCTTCCGACGTATACCGAAAGAATTTCTTCTGAGTACCCAATAACATTTCCTTTGAACGTGTTCTACACTCGAGCGTACAACTCAATTTCGAGCCTCAGCACTACAGCATCAAGCTATCCAAATTCAGTTGTTGCAGTCTCTACTTCATTTAATAACTACATCAATCCTGGTGGACCACTGCTCCTTGGTTTGCTATTTATCGTATTTCTTGGAGTACTGCTAGAGATTCTGAAAGAGCATCATAAACTCGGATCTCCTGATTTTCTAGTTGCTATATCCATATTGTGTTATATGATCATTCAGTGGATGTTGGTTATCGCAATGCTTCGTCCATCTTCAACACAGAGCGTTGTCTTTGGAGTTGGGCCACTTGTTACCGTTGGAGCGTTTCTGTTGTGGATTTTCCTATTTCGACGAA
>JAEORG010000090.1 GCA_016841005.1 Candidatus Thorarchaeota archaeon
CAGCTAATGACATTCTCTAGTGCGGGAGCTGCAAGGCTACGGATATATCTAGCCAAACCTGAAATCTTCTCACATGTTACTGGATTTCTCTTGTGGGGCATCGCTGAAGAGCCAATTTGCTTTCCACCGGCGAATGGTTCAAAGGTCTCTCCTATTTCTGTCCTTTGAAGTGTCCGTAAATCTGTAGCAAATTTATCTAGAGATGCAGCGAGATTCGAAAGGACAAGGATTGCTTCAGCATGTCTGTCTCTTTGGATTATCTGGGTTGTTGCAATTGGTGCATCGAGCTCCAGTTCTTGCATCACTCGTTGCTGTAATTCGAGACCGATTGATCCAATGGCTGCATGACTTCCTGTTGCCCCTGCTATCTTTCCAATTGCTATCCTATCCTTAGCGGCAAGTACTCTTTGCCTATGCCTCAGAACTTCGTCGAGCCAAACACTAAATCTGATTCCATAAGTTATTGGTACCGCATGCTGCCCATGAGACCTTCCAATAGCAAGTAGATCCTTAGTTTCCTCTGCCTTGATCATTAGTACCTTTGATAAAAGGTCAAGTTGGAACAATAAGATCTCGCAGGCCTTCTTCAGCTGTAGTCCTAGCGCTGTATCTTTCACATCATTACTTGTCAGTCCAAAATGCACCCATCTCGAGCCAGACCCTTCACATTTTTCAGCAATAGCCTCAAACAAAGCTGCCACATCGTGACGTGTACGACTCTCTATTTCCATAGTTCTTGCCAAAGTAACTTTCTCACTAACTGCGGAATTCATGATATCTTCAGCAGCATCCCGAGGAATCATTGAAAGGTCTGCTTGAGCCTTCGCTACAGCTCTTTCCACTTCTAACCATAAATCATGCCTGAACTTCTCTTCAAAGAGCTCCACCATCTCTGGATGACCATATCTTCCATAATCGATTGGGTTTACTGGCATTTTGGCTCAACTCTTGTATCCTTCACGAGAATATGCATTGATATGGTTTGCTACAAAAAAACTCGACCGGGCTCCCAGAAGCCTAATGAGCAAAAATGATGTAGTGTCATCGACATGAAATGAATTCAAGTGTGAAGGATTGCTATTCTACCGAGATCATCAATTCCATAATCCGGAAAGCTAGTTCATTACTGGAATCGTGGCAAGTAGACACTCGTAATTATGAGATTCCGAAAGTAATAGGCACTCTCCTATTGAATGCAGATAGAGCAGATATTCTGACTGTCAAGATTGCCCTGGCAAGACTGGGCATCTCATATGTGGACCTTTCCGGTATGATAGAAGGATCGCTATCGAGAATGGAGTTGAGCAATCAGATTTGCCTTTCAGAAAATGCTGTTGATATGCTCATCACATCATTTCATGATTTAGAGAACTTTGGGAACGGACGAAGCATAACAGAAGAAGCTGCAAAAGAGGCATCCCGCTCCATGATAAGCTATTCAGATGATATCTACTCGTTTCAAGGAGCACTTGGTGAAATACTAGGCCTTCAGGGTGCCTTGAATTCATTGAGAGAAAAGAGAATTGCTATTTCTTGGATATTCGGGAGTCAATTCTCATCTCCCAATACACCTCACTCACTTCTTATGATGCTTCCTTGTTTTGGAGCAGATCTAAAGGTCGTTGCACCTCCTCCGTTCTCGCTCCTCAATCGTACTCGCCATGAAGCAGATCAAATAGCCACTGAGAAAGGAACGAATATTGAATATATCTCTGATTTTAACGAGGTGTCGCAAGAGGTCGATGCGATATTGGCACTTAATTGGGGCTCTCTCGAGAATTTTCAGCGACCTGAGCGAAATAGTGTCGATGCTGTGGAATTTCGTGATTGGTATCTTACACAAGAAGATATTCCCAAAGATCTCCCTGTGCTATTTGTTCCTCCCGTTCAACTCGATCTTTCTACTAGTACTGAGGTTCTCTCTACAAATCTTCGCTATAATGATAATTGGCTTTCAAGAAGAGTTGCTGTACTAATGGCAACGATACTTTATCTTGCAGAGGATCCAAAAACCTGGTACCTAATCTGATAGCTTCATAGTCCTTTTAACATCATTTCGCAATAATGTCAGTTGATATGTGGAAACTGCTTAGACCTGATGCTGCGCGGGTATGGAACGATCCAGAAACGATACGCAGACTCTCAAGGTATCGAGATATTATAGATCAAAGAAGATGGGCTAAGTATCTCCTTGCAAAAGACATTCCTTGTGAACCACCTCTCGATTCTTCAACTGAAGACCTTTGGAACACCCATACAAAACTTCATGATGAGTTTACGTATTATCTAAACAAAGTAGATTCTGGTGATGCTAGGAGAGATAATGAGCACCTGGAACGCTCCTTTCTAGACTTGAAGAATGAGCTTGCCCAACGGATTATCAAAAGCTGCCATTTCTGTGAAAGAAGATGCGAATCAGATAGAGCTTCTGGTGAGAAGGGTTGGTGTAAATTGACAGCATCTTCAAGGGTTTCATCAGCATTTCTCCACACTGGTGAGGAACCTCCTCTAGTACCAAGTGGCACCATCTTCTTTTCTTCATGTTGTCTTGCATGTGCGTTCTGCCAGAACGAGGATATTTCCACAAACCCGAACTCTGGTCGACCCATTACAGAACATGAGCTGGCACTCATTGCTGAGCGACTAGGATCGGATGGGGCAATAAACATCAATTATGTCGGAGGCGACCCTGTTCCTAACACCCATACTATTATTGGATCTCTACAATATCAGACATCGAACATTACACAGCTCTGGAATTCCAGTATGTATGGTTCTTCAGAAGGAATGGCTCTTATCGCTGATGTGATGGATGTGTGGCTTCCTGATTTCAAATATGGAAACAATGAATGTGCCAAGAGGCTTTCTGGAGTTGAGCGATATTTCGATATCGTTTCTCGCAATCATTTGGTCGCTTACAAGAATGGAGAAGTCATCATTCGACATCTTGTTTTACCTAATCATCTTGAATGCTGTACGTTCCCAATACTCGAGTGGGTCGCAAAGAACTTGCCTAACTGTATGGTCAACATCATGGCGCAATATCGTCCAGAACATAAAGTGCGAAAGGATGTTGAGATGTACAGTGATATCTCTAGAAGAGTAAACAACGAAGAGATGAGGCAAGCTTTCGAAAAGGCTGAAGCTCTTGAAATTTACTACCGTACTGTAAGCTAATGATATCCCTCTATTATCTTTGGTCCCCATTTTGGTCCAGTCGCAATATTATAAAGCAGAACATACATTTCCTCAGTAGAAGAGAAATGTGCCTTGCAGTTCCAGGACTTGTTCTTAGCATAGAAGGCGACTTTGCTCAAGTCGATTTCAACGGTGTAAAGCGAAGGGTGTGTGTTTCCCTCATTCCCGATTTAGAAGTGGATGAGTATGTTATAGTGCATACTGGCTATGCTATTGAGAAGATGAAACCAGAAGAAGCCAAGAAAACGCTAGCCCTTTTTGAAGAAATGGCACAAATGTCAGAGAATATGGAGAGGTCTTAGTTAATACAAATTCGCGAAACTGATTTTTGAAGAGCGACATCATAAGAGGATTCTTTGCACCACTACTACTTGTTTCAATCTCTCTCATTTTTGGGAATATCCTCCCGTACCTATTGGTTGATATTGCGATAGGTGATATTCTGGGAAAATCTCCACAGAACCCAAAAGACTATCCTTATCATAACCACGTATCCCTTGGCAGACTTCGATTTCCACAAGAAAGTCTTTTGAGCATCTCCTATCACTTCTACAAAGAGATACAATGACCAATGATACTATTTCTTCAATAATGGATGAGCTAAAATCTCGCATCAATACTGAAGATAACATAACCCAAGTAGACACAAAGGAAATTCAATCACAAATACCGAACACATCAGTAATTCTACCAGCTGGTGGAAAAGGAACTCGAATTCGGGCTGAAACACAAAGTGAAGGAATCAATAAGGTCATGATATCAATTGATGGTAAGGAGAGCATGATTGAACGGGCTATTCGAGATTATTCCGAGATTGGAATAAAGCATTTTACCGTTCTAACTGGATTTCTGGCTGATGCTGTGGAGGAACACCTTGGAAATGGTTCACGGTGGGGTGTAGAGATTAGATATTCTCGAGATCCTGATGGTCGAAAGGTGGGAAATGCTGGAGCGATTCTACATGCATTGAACACTAACAAAATTGATGATACTAAAGCATGTATCGTACACAATCCTGATGATATCATCATTAGCACCACCAGACCATACGGTGAAGTATTTGTTGAAGGTCTTCTCAAGGCACAGAAGAACGAATGCATTGCCACATTCGTTGTCGTTCCTGAAACTCCCTTTCAGTACTCTGGAATGATAATCAAGAATAGCAAAGTACTCGATGTGACGAAATATCCGATGATAGCAATTCCTGCGCATACAGGGATCACAATCTTCTCACATGAAGTATTCGATTATTTTAGAAAATATGTTTCATTAGAAGTGGAATCCTCCTTTGAGAATGTCATATGTCCTATTCTAGCAAGAGAGGGGCGTCTCTATGCCGTTAATATTCCACCACAATCTTGGATTCCTGTGAATGACCTCAAAGGCATAGAAAAAGCAGGGGTTGCATTAGGGTAAATGAATAGTCTCAGTAAGCTTTTCAAATGCCAGTAAATTCTTAATCACCTGCGACCTGAATATGATACTGTTCTTCGAGGTACTCACATTGCGTACAATCATCATTCCAACTCTCAATGAGGAATTAAATATTGGTAGACTCATATCTGGCATCTACTCTTCCTTGGATGAAAAGGTATCAGTTATTGTTGTCGATGATGCGAGTATTGATAAAACTCAGGATGTCGTAAGGGATCTAGGAAAAAAGCACCCTGGTGTGAAGCTGATAGTACGCACCAATGAAAAAGGATTGAGCAGCGCAGTTAGGAGAGGCGCATCCAATGTAGAAGATGGTTATGTCGCTGTGATGGACGCAGACCTATCTCATCATCCTCGTTATCTTCCTCTGTTATTTGAGAAGTTAGATGAAGGATATGACTTGGCTATAGGATCTAGATATGTCCCGGGAGGAGCGACCAAGGGTTGGCCTATCAAACGTATTCTGGTTAGCAAGTTTGCAACACTACTGGCAAGAATTCTCCTTTCAGTGAAGGTAAAAGACCCTATGACCGGGTATGTAGCTTGCAAAAGCCCATCTCTTCTTAAGAAAGGCATTGAACATGCAGATTATAAATTTCTACTTGAAATGATTGTTAAGAATCGACACCTCCGTGTTGCAGAAGTACCCATCGTATTCAGAGACCGTACAAAAGGGAAAAGCAAGCTGGCTGGAGGAACAATCTTCTTATTCCTCGCTCTTGTCATCAGACTATTCTTACGAAGGAAATGAGAGGGAGTTGCTTTGAAAACTCTTGGTTTTGGATCTGAAGGAATATCGCCTCTTCTCTGGATTCTCCTGGTCATTTCTGTAATCTTGAATTTTGTTATGGCAATCATTCTACGCCTAATAGGTAGTCAGATGTATCCCTTCTTTATTGTTGTCTACGTTTGGATTGCCATCTACATCTCCAGCCTGACATTGGTTTTGAAGATCCATAGAGAATCTGGAACTGCATTGATACAACATCCGTCAGGTTTGGTAGTACTAATTATACTAGCTTTGGGAATTCGACTTGCCTTTCTTGGACTTGACACATATATCTCTCTGGATTCCCTTTGGTATCTTGATTTTGGTAAATTCATGCTATCCGGAAAGGTACCGTATTTTGAATTCTATTTTCCGTATCCCCCATTATTTGCCTATTTCATCTATGCAGTAGCAGTCATCGCACCTGTTGTTGATTCCTTTAGAATTATTGCCATTCTGTTTGATATGGGTGTCATTCTCATGATTTGGAAAATTGCATCTCATCGAACTGATAAAAGATATGCAAATTTGGGTGCAATTGCATACGCGTTCCTCCCAATCTCTATCATTGAATCAGGTTGGAATGGTCATTTTGAGTCGCTTGTTGGTTTCCTGTTGCTGCTTAGTTTGTATATGCTCCTGGGATCCCGTTATCGTCTATCGGGTGTGTTTCTTGGACTTGCAGCAGCGACCAAATTCTATCCAATTCTTCTATTTCCGGTTGGTTTGTTCTATGTCCCAAATTGGAAGAACAGATTAGAATTCACCTTGGTAGCGATTCTTTCTGCTGCAACAACCTTTGTTCCGTTTCTGCTCTTCTCTTTTGGCTCAAGCACATCACCGTCTAACCCACCTTCCACATCAACAGAGGGATTCGTTTTCACTCTACTGTACTCTCTTTTCAGTCTGTCCTCCGACCGGATATTCTTTACAGCCTTTGCCTTAACTGGTATTCTACTTGGTATTATCATTATGATTCGCTTGACGTTCAGAAGTGATGAACGATCAAATTCCAGTTCATATTACTGGGGTTCACTTGTTCTGGGTTCAGTTCTCCTTGTTATGGGCCTAAGTGCTGGACTGTATCCTCTGCTTCCAATTGCGAAGCTTGTATATTGGCGATATCCTGTGGATGTAGGGATTGTACGGGGTATATCCAGTATAAGCATTGGAATCCTGATTCTATATTATTCCTACCAGGGAATTTTCCAGAAAAGAAAATATTCTCCCTCCACCGAATCGGTTCTTCTAATGATTAGTTTCACAATTTTGCTCATCTCTACAATTACAAGACCTGTGTTTTATGGATGGTACCTTCTCTGGGCAATTCCCGTGCTTCTCCTTATCCGAGATAGAAAGATGTGTCTTACGGTTCTCCTTTGTCTCCTGCTACTCTATCCAAGCTATACCCATGACAATTTCACAAGTCTAGGAACCTATGAGGAACGTACATGGAGTGATGAATTTGGATCTGTTGCCAATTGGGACTCTGTGCTCCATCATAATAATACCCTATTGAACGCAACCCTGATTCAATGGAGTGTCTACTCGAACAACTCGATGGGTATCTTCAGATTTGACACTTCTAGGCTAAACTCCGTGAGGGAGTTGGACAATGTGTCTCTACAATATACTATGAGTACAAGTATTCCCGTGAATCCCGATACCGACTTCATCGCAAGGATAACTTCTGATTGGGATCCTACATTTGGAGCACAAGCCTTTCTATCGCTGACATATACAGGATTCAATCATGACGGAACTCCCATTAATGGCAGTATAATACCTCAATCAAGCCTCTTCACCAATCTAACCTTTATTCTTTGGAGATACTCGTTCTTATCCGAGAATCCGGACTTAGAATTGGCGTCGATTAGAACATTAACACTGCACATTGATCCCAGAGCTATAGCAAATGCCAGTTTTATCATAGATTACTTCTATACAACTGAATCCGTGTTACACAATCCCATATATTACGTCATGATACCCACTCTAATTGCTCTCTCTCTTGGATCCTTTGTCATCTTGAACACAGAGCTGAGGAGGATTGAATCAGAGAACTGAGGTGAGGACCGACTAGAGAAGTTAATACATATGCTCAAAATCCACAATATATATCTTGAATCGGGCACAGACGAAAAGTGGGTCTATATGGAGGTTTTAGTTTGTCAAGAATAAATCGACTAGCTGTCTTTGTTGAACATTTTCCTCCATTCTTGGGTTCTGATAGATCCGTTTATGAGTTAGCTATACGCACCGCTCGCAAAGGTATATCTGTTCATTTCATTGCTACACAACCACTACGTTATCTTCTTGGTGAACGTCCCCCCGATTGGCCATATGTAAAGAACTGGGAAAAGCCCCCTGTAATAGAAGAACCCAATGTCACCTACGAGTACTTACTTCTTAACAGATACCTCCTAGCAATGTGGAAGCGTTTGCCTCCAATAGCACTTGTAATTACGATTCTCTTCTTTGCCTTTTATGGCGTTCGAGCAATGTTGAGCTTCAGACCTGATGTAGTAGTTTCAGCTCACGCTTCTCCTATCGTTGGTGGGGTAGCAATGCTATCTGCAAAATTCACATTCTCGCCTCTAGTGATGAGCTGTCCAGATTGGATGTCTGCATATGCTGCAGGACTTATCAATAAGAAAGTGGCAAGTTGGGGGCCTGCATTATTGCAATTAGTTGAGATACTTCTCTACAAGCTATCCAATCGTATCTTTACCGCCACGAACTTTCTGAAAGACCTCTTGATTGGATATGGTATCAACCCTAGTAAAATAGATGTCATTCCCAACGGTGTTGATCCCGACTTCTTCAAGCCTGATATAGAATCGTCAGATATTGTCAAAAAGTATCGACTTGCAAACCGAGTTGTAGTTCTGTTTTCTGGGCATCTGGAAGATTGGGCTGGCGTTTCAATTATATACAATCTCGCAGACAAACTGAACAAAGAATATCCTGATGCTGTCATCCTCTTGGTAGGAGCTGGGGAGCCATCTAATGGACTTTTCAAGAAGCTTAATGCTAATAATTTGGGTTATATTGTTGTACATGCAGGACTTCATCCTTTCAAGGATATGCCATCCTTTACAGCTGCAGCAGACATAGCTTTGTGCATATTTCCAAACACTCCTGTATCACATGCAGCCTCTCCTCTGAAGCTTTTCGAGTATATGGCTGCTGGAAATGCCATTGTCGCTACAAAGGTTGCAGGAACTGTTGAAATCATGAATCCCCAACTTGGTGTTCTTGTCCCTCCTGATGATATAGAGGCAATCTGCAATGCAGTGGTTAAGCTTTGCAAGGATGAATCAATGAGGAAACAAGTGGGCGAATTAGCTCGAATTGAAGTAGTGAAGAAGTATTCTTGGGAGCATCTTTCATCTGGATTTCTAAAGATATGCGAAACTGTTGTTTAGCAGATATTCTTAGAATCGTAAAGAATGAGTTCATCGATAATCCATTGCTAATGAAGTCTAGCAAGTACCTTGAGATGATCCTTACCCTAAGCTCCTAATCTGACCAATGTAATATTGACAGACAACTCTCTTACTGACTGTTTATGTCAGCTTTGCTATCATTAAAAGGATCCCTAAGAAATTGGAATACAATAACACAGCACTTGAGTTACCAACAGAAGTAGTTTCATTGAACATGTCACAAGATTATAAAGAACAGAGATGTTGGATTTATCCGTGAACTTGAATGTGTGTTGTAGTACCAGGTCTGGTTCTTTCTATTGACGGTGATTTTGCTCGAATTGATTTCGTAGGTATTCAGCGAAGGGTTTGTGTTTCCCTGTTACCAGAATTGTCTGTTGATGAGTATGTAATTGTTAACGCTAACTATGCCAATGAAGGGATCAAGCCTGAGGAAGCCAAGAAGACTCTTGCTCTCATTGAGGAGATGGCATCCATAAGTCAGGAGATGACGAGGAAATAGTTTTTTCTGAGGACTAAAGATGAGAAGACGCTTTTTTGAGGCACTATTAGCCATCATCCTTCTTGTTCTCTTTTCTCAATGGATGAGTACAATTCCACCCTCTCCTTCTGGATCTGGCTACACATCAGTTAACCCTCAAGTGTTAGTTCAAAATCCTGGTCTCTATGAGAATCATAGCTTGACGACATCTGTGACGATATCGAATGGATATTTCGTTGGCAATGACACTTACTATAATTCGGTGGAGAATCTCCTTGTTGTTTTCAGATTTCAGAATCCTGATCTCTCAAATGGTGATAGGATTCAGATTCGAGGTGTTTCCCTTCTAGAAACGAATGGCTTTTTCGTTGTCGAGGAGTTCCATGTGGTGGACATGTCCAGTAGTCTAATCAGATCCTTTCCTGGAATAGTTCTTTTTGCCATTCTCTTCTTCATGGTCTTCTCCTTTGACCTACAAAGTTTCCAATTCCATGTAAGAGGTGATGGGCATTCCTGACATCCTAACTCATCTCTTAACTGGATTATCTATAGGTCTAGTTCTGCGGGGGACTATCAGGGATGAAATCAGTCAAATGATTATGCTTGGTTCGATTTTGATTGATATAGAACGACCGCTGGGATGGATTATCGAGTTATTAGGGATGAATATCAATATCTTTGGTTTGACTGAAGGCTTTCATTCAATCCTCGGAGCGTTACTTCTCTCATTTGCAGCCGCATCACTATTTGATGATGAGAAACTCTCAAGGAATAGTCGGTTCTGGTTTGTTTTTCTGGGAACTACATCTCACCTTCTACTTGATATGACCTTATGGCCGTGGCCTGAGCAAGGTCTTTATTTGTTATTTCCCCTCAAGATACCTTTCTCCTTCAATCTCTTCTGGCCAGACCTAATGTATTACCCCTTGCTTGGTTTTGGAATCCTCCTCATTGCAATATTCTATTGTACCGTCATAGAAAGGATACGACCAACATTCCAAATCAAAAAGCCCTGAGATAGAATGGAAAACTCTTTTTCCTATCCTCCAATCAATGTTTCTGCAAAGATTTGGATTCCGGCCCTCGATTTAAAGGGAATTGAACTGGCAAAGTCGAAATTAGGTTGCGAGTAATTAAGAAATTGGAATGCGATCCATCATTATCCACACCCTAACTGAAGCACACAATATAGGGTATCTTATCGAGAGCATCTATGATAAATTGACAATCTCCCGATAGTATTCGAGAGTCCGTCTGGCAGCTAGACGCCAAGTTTCCCTCTCAGCGTACACTACGTTTCGTCTTCCCATCTCCTCTCTTAGAGAATCTTTGGATAAGACTTCTCGAAGGGCCTGAACGAGCGAATTCACGTTATTGTTTTCAAAGAGAGCTAATGAGCCTCCTAGTGTTTCTTTCATATGATATCCCACATCCGATGCCACTATAGCTCTCCCATAGCCTGCATAGTTATGTATGGGTCCACTTGCACCGATACTTTCTGTATAGGGGATGAGAACAACATCTGCAGCTGAGAAATACACACCTATTTCCTCTTGGGGGATATATCTTGCATCGAACATAACTACCTCGTTAAGGTTCATATCTTCCGTCAATTTAACAAGTTCATCAAGATACCATTCAGATTCAATATCCAGCGGTCTTCCTGCAATGAGCAGCACTGTATCGGGAGATTCTTTTTGTAGGACTTTCATCGCATTGATTGCATGCTCTATTCCTTTTCCCCTCCGGATATATCCAAAGACAAGAATCACTTTTTTCCCGGTAAGATGCAAGATCTGTTTTGATATATTCCTCTCTGGAATTTCAGATATCTGTTGGCAAGGATGCGGGATTTCTCCTACTTTTTGAGGAGGATATCCATATTCTTGTAGGAATGCTCTTCGCAATGATGAGCCCTTCTTTGCGGTGCTTAATTGTGTGAATATTGTACCCCATTCAAGAATCTTCATGTATATTTTGAAGATGGGCATAGCCAGGATTGATATCTTCCTCAGTTTTCTGTATGTTTCGACCCTCTCTATTACTTGATCCACCATCCATGTGCTGTGTAATGTAATGGTGGTCTTGATGCCTCCTAGTCTCAGTAGAAGTAGAAGGATTAGCATGACTTCTCCAAAGAGTCCACCATATACATCTCCATGAGGTCCAAATTGAACATGTACGATATGAGGTCGTTCAGCCATTATGCGTTTCCAGAGAACAAGCGGATAGCGAAGACTTCTACCATTCCAGATTCGTATTGTCTTTACCCTATCTCCATACGTTGGCAAGACATCCGCTTCGGGATTCGTGATAGCAGCTATCTTTACCTGTGAATTGAAAACAAGCTCCTGAATCAACTGAGCAGTATAAGGTGATTCTCCTGTTTTAACAGGAGGTAGTGGAGATATCATGGCAATCTTTAGCATTTTACCCGCATAAATCTAAGATAACATCTTCAAAAGATTTTCCTGTTGTTCAAATTCGACAGATTCATTTGCCCATTAGAAGATGCAGCTCCAGCAATCATATTGCTATAATATATGCGACTAGAAAGAGGAGCAGTGGGATAAATATCCGAATATGCCAAAAAAGCAGCAATAGGCACATCAATGCTTATGGGGCAATCTGTCATTTCAGGCATCTTCAGGATTCTCAATATAATGGTCTTAGCACGTCTTTTATTACCCTCTGAAATGGGACAGGTTGCACTGCTAGGAATCATTTATGGTTTTACGCAATTTCTTGGAACTTTGGGTCTTAATCACGCATCCCCTTTGGTCATTCCTCAATACGAGTCTGATCAAAGACTTGATCTCATTCGGAGTTATGTGAAGCGAGGAATAGTGTTAGTCCTCATATCATCAGCTGCTCTTATGCTGACTCTCGCACTCATCTCTCCTTTCATCTTAAGTGAAGGATATGTGTCAATCCCAATACTGAGTGTATTGATTCTGATTATACCCTTTTCTGCCCTTGATGCGTTTCTTGATTCTATTCTTCTTGCAAGGTATAAGATTAAGCGCTTGGCATCTGGACGAATGGCCTTTGATTCATTTCGGATCGTGACCACCATAGGATTAGTTTGGTTTGGCTTTAATGTGATAGGAGTTGCCTGGGGATGGCTCGTAGCGGAGATGGTTGCTGTAGTTATATTCGTAAGAGCTTCATTGGCAGCTTTGGATTCAAATTCTGTGGGCGTTGATATGCGTCCAATTTTGAGTTTCGCGCTACCAAGTTTGCTTTTCCAGACAATCGATGTAACTATTCAGAACACTGACCGACTCATTCTCCTTTCATATAACGGTCTCACAGCCTTAGGTGTCTATGATGTCATCCTCGGGCTGCTCTTCATGATGAGTTTTGTATCAATCGCAGTCGCAACTTCACTCTATCCGATTCTCACAAAAATCTATTATGATTCCTCTCGGGCTGAGGACCAGAAAGCATCTCTCAATTACTCCGTGTCAATTCTTTCACGTTATGTATTTCTCATCCTTATCCCAATCTCAGTTTTTGTATCAATTAATTCTTCAAGAATCCTTTTCATTCTGTTTGGTTCTGCCTATGCCACATTTCCTAACGCCTCGTTGTCCTTCTCTCTACTTGTGATTGCCTATTCACTTTGGGGTCTTACCTATGCTTTGCATGTAGTAATACGTACACATTCAGAGGCACGTTTCTTTATCATAACAGGTCTAAGCGTTTTTCTTTTGGAACTCACTTTATGTATCTATCTCACATCGACACTAGGGTTACTTGGAGCAGCTCTTGTCCGCTGTATCTATATCTTCTTTCTCTTTCTAACCGCTTTAATCTGGTTGAAGCGCAATGGAATCATATGGCTTTCCAGCAGAGTGGTCTCAATTGCCAAGATTCTTGCTGCTTCGCTCCCCAGTTCTATCTTACTATATCTGCTAAGCCCCACTGACTTGATAGAGTTGATTGGCTTTGGCTTTATTTCCATACTACTGTATATTGGATTACTTTTCGTGATAAGAGAGGTAGATTCACTTGATTTCAAGATTGCAAGAAGTCTGTTACCAATGAGACTGCATAATATTCTAACACGTATTGAAGGAGCTTATTTGCGAGACACTCCTACAGATTCCAGAGTCTGAAATATGTCGATAGCAAGTTACCCCAGCTCATCCTTGATGCAAACTCCATCCCCTTACTTGCTATTCTGGTTCTTAGTTCTTCATTTGACAAGATTATCGCTATTTTCCGTGCACAACCGTCTAATGTGGTTTGTATTGAAATTGGCGCACCAATATCTCTAATTGACTTGTAATAGGACATTTTTAGCGAGCTTTTCGCTAATGCAATCACAGGTGTACCGACTGATAGTGACTCCAAGATAGAGAGATACCCTGCTGCAAGACTTACTTGTGCGTTTCTGAGAAAACTCTGTGGCTCTTGAATGGCTCCAGTAAATGTCACATTCAAGTGCTGTCTTTCGATTTGCTTTCGAAAATCCTCCAACAATGATCCTTCTCCTGCAATATTGAATTTTGATTCAATATCGTATCTTCCTTTTAGTATACTTGCAAGTTCAAGATATTCTTGAATTCCTGTGTCTCGTTCTATCCTTCCAACATAAGCAATCCCGTTTCTATCCTCATTCTTGTACGGTATTGATGACACAGCTCCTATTGATATACTACTGCATTTTACACCATAGATTGACTCTATGAAACCTCCTATGCAGAGCTTGGATTTGGTAAGCAAATGAGCTATTTTTCGAGTTAATCGAAAAATTAGTGGAACAGGATCTCTCTCAAATCCGTGGAATGTAATATGCACCTTTCTGGTAGGATAGAGTATTCTCAGAGGAAAATACCACAACAAGAATGGTATTGTATCATGAACATGGATGATATCATTACTAAGAATTTCCGATCTATGTCTAATCATCCATAGCATTGCTAGAAAAGGATTTTTTATCACTGCGAACGGCATTCTCTGGATCTTGACTCCCGATATGACTTCGCAACTCGGTAGTCCACTCTCATGGCTTGCGGAGATTACAGTAATACTATGCCCCTTTGAAGCTAGTAATTCTGCTATGGATTGAACATGTCTCTCAACTCCGCCTATTGCAGGGAAGTAACGAGGAGATATCATTATGATCTTGAGGAGTGAAGTCACGATACAGCCTCCAACTCCCAAATTAGGACTGATTTGATGAGTATCGATGATCCTGGGATCCCTTCAATCACAATTCTTATGTCTCCGATTGTTATGTTCCCAAAATTCGCATAATACAATGTATCATTCAGCTTCTGTCCATATCTTAGTAGTACACCATTATCATCCCAAAAGCTAATTCTTACGATCTCGGCACCTATTGATTCAAGATTAAGCGTGATGAATCCATTAGGAACGTCCATATCAAGATCAAAGCCACTCGGTCTCCAAGTATTGGTATAGTATTGACCTGGTCCGATAGAGAGTTCTATCCCCTCTGTTGTGTTAGTCAGATATCCCTCATTACTAGCATTCCATTCACCGTTCAATATGTCTAGTCTATGTGAAACATTGTAACTACCAGAAATTAGTTCAAACACTCTCATATGGCTGGAATGTTCGTCTGGTTTATTCTCAGCGACCAATTTTAGAGAAGATTGATGGGAAATGACATATCCTTGGGTATTATCAATAAACGATGTGAGATTGAATGCAACTACCCCTCCAAGAGGGATTGGATCTAAATATAGCCATTCGAAGGTCTTCCAATGGTGAAAGGTATAATCATCAATTATTATGTAGTCGACACAATACCTTTCTGTTAAATTGAGTAACTCCTTGCTTGCATTAGCATCGGTCAATCCAATTTTCGATAGTTGCATTGAAACTGTTATTCTATTTGTCAGCCATGCAAATTCCCTCGCACGATCAACTAAGAAAACTGACGACTGATTTCCGATTCCATCAATATACTCAGTTATGCCCTGCCATCCATACCTTGATTCCGGGGTAACAAAACCAAGATTCTCTATCCCCAAGAAATATCCTGGTGCAAATGAGCCAACGAGAATCAATAGAACAAATCCTGACGCCTGCAAATTAACTGTTGAATTCAAACGGTTTGGTTCGATTTTACTAAGCAATGATTTTACTTGTTTCTGAATACCATCTACACCAATACTTGCTAATAGAATCCCTATTACAATCGGTACAAGAAGGAATCTTGCTGAGGTGTAGAGGTATGCTGGTTCTAGAGGCTCAATATAGCTCATAACAAGGAAGGTACCAATAGTGCAGAATACCAGAACTGACCCGAGTAGATAAGTAGTTTCTCGATTCTTTCTAACCAGCAACGAGATAATGACGCCAATCACAATCAGAGCTGAGATGTGCCAGAGAATGAATTGTGAAAAGAGGAAGAAATACTCTGTATTGGGAATTTTCGATAGAGCATAGACAATGATATTGCCAGCTATTGTTATTCTGGTTCCAGCGTTTGCTATGGCACTTAGCTGCATTGGTAGGTAGAAAAGCTCGAAGAAAATGAATATGGAAAAAAAGAGGGGGAAATACGATTTCCATTCTATTTGATTCTCAAATCTGTCAAGGAGTGGAAATGAAATCAAGAGTACAACTACTATTGTGAAGTACACAAGCAGGTTGGTAACTAGTTGCCTCGCAAGTATAACAAGTAAGAATGATATTCCAAACAAGAACATTCGTTTGAGGTTCCGCGTTTTTTGAAACAGCCGTCCAAAAACCAAGATAACAATCAATACAAACAAATTGGCATACCATATGGATTCGATGAGAACGATCAAGAATCCTACAAATGCAAGGGTTGAAGAAGAATCTCTACCAATAGTAACTAAGAGCAAAATGACATAGGTGAGAATCACTAGACTGAACATTGAAGGTCCATATGAGATTGATGAGAAATACACCAATGTTGGATGAAGGGACGCAAGCAAGAGTCCAATACGTGCCTGTTCTCTATCAAGAAAGTGCTTTAGTATCTCATAGCATCCAAAAGCAAGTAGTTGTCCCATGATTATCTGAAGCACAACAGGTGAATATCCATACGATGGAACTAATATCATTGAGAGAGAAAACAGGTAAGCTGTCGATTGATGTGTTATCTGTCCAACAAACTCATTCAAGGTGATAATTGCACCATCGTTCAGGAGATTTGAGTTGAACTCTCCAACTAAGAGATGTCGTGCATAATCAAAATACATACCTGCATCTGGAGAAAAGGAGTCCTGTCCTAGATACCAGAAGAAACATCTAATCAAAATACCAAGAAATGCGATAGCAAGAATATCTGTGGAATACTTCTTTCTAAGCATATTCATATCAATTCGCATCGACACCATTTCTAATGGCATTTGCTTCCTGTAAACAATCGAATATGAACTTACCAGAAAAGCGTTCATGATAGCTAGCCAAAGGACTAGGAAAATTTTGAATCCAAAGAGATAGGAGAGGAGAAACTGGATTTGAATGAAAATGATATTCAAGACTATCCCACAGAAAACGTTCAATCCAATTGGATCAAAATCAGCAAACAAACGCTTTCTGAACTCTGTTCCTGGAATCCATATTAAAAGGATGAAACCCATAACGAAATTTGGTAGGATCAGTATTGGTGCATTCATTGAGAAACTGATGCAGAAAATCGAAAGAAGAAGTAGATATACTCCAAGTCTTTCAATGATTGATTTGTAAAAGAATGATGAGTTCCTACTACAAATCTTGGCATCGATTTCACTCACATTTTGTCCTCCGCTCGCTTTTATTCAGCCATTTCGTTAATCGTTCTACTCCGATAAGACTTAAGAGGCTATCAAGAATTGCTCGCTTCATTTGGTATAGTTGATATGCGTACCACTAAAACAGTCAAGTGAATAATATGAAGATTGTCCATGTTTGTCCTTTTGTTGGAGAGCAACTAGGTGGTTCAGAAAGATTCGTTTCCACTTTAATAGGAGCACAAAGGACAAAACACGATATCCATCTGATTACGACAACTAGATACCCATCACGCGCAGGAGTTCAACAATATAAGGGAATTGTAATCCATCGTTTCTATTCTCCAATTGTATTTTGGAATATCAATCCGCTAGGTATTATCCTTCATCGTCTCAACACATTCAGTGATAGGATATTTCATATTCACTCTCATCTGTATTTTCTTTCAAATCAAGTAGCTTTTATGAATACCATTCGAAACATGAAAACACTCCTCCATCTGCATGGTGGGATTGGACCCCCTCCATTCAGAACTTCTATGATGAAAACGCTTTCCAAAAGGGTTTATGACAATTCACTTGGACAATTCACTTTGAAGCATAGTGATATCATTGCATCTGTTTCAATGAAAGATTTGGATTTCTTAAAGGATTATACAGAATGCAAGTCCGAAAAACTAAGATACATTCCAAATTATGTAGATACGAGGAAATTCTATCCTAAAGAACCAACTGAAGAGAATCAGGGGAAAGTTCTTCTTTATGTAGGTGATTTCGAACCTTGGAAAGGAATTGATGTCATTATTGATTGGGCTCGAAGAACGAATCATTCTTTTGAAGAAGATCTTACTCTACGTTTTATTGGACAAGGTTCGAGGACACCTCAATTGATGAGTTTACAACACTTTTGTCATGAGGTAAAAAATAAGATCCATGTTGAAATTCTAGGTCAAAAGAGTCACAATGAGATTCCTGAATATATGCGAAATGCTGATGCCTTGCTGTTCACGTCTTATTGGGAGGGTTTGCCCACAGTTATTCTGGAAGCTATGGCTTCAGGACTGCCAGTGATTTCGACTCCAGTGGGTGATATACCTCGTATCATAGAGAATATGAAAAATGGGATTCTTGTTGAACATAATCCATACAGTCTTGAGTCAGCTGTGAATATGCTATTTGAAGAACCGACAAAGACATCCCAAATTGCTCTGAATGCAATGGATGTGGTTAAAGAAATGTATAATCTGAAAAGAGTAATGAATGATGTTGATGATGCCTATGAAGCTCTAGCGAAAATATGAGGTTCTCTTTCAGATAAATCGAATAGACTTAAATCAAATTCTGAGCGGCAAAATCTGATGCCAATGCCTCTTATCAGTGACGAAACATCTCACTATCATATTGGATTTATCTCACAGATGCGAATAGATAGTCCATATACAGCACAAGGAAAAGGATATTCAGAAGCGTTGGCTCTTTCTGAAAAAGTGGGTCAATGTCTATTCTTCTGTTACACTTCAAAGAAAAAAATCTGGAGTTCAAAAGTGAGCTCGCATCTTTCAATGTATGCTATACCGATCACATTGAGTAATAACTTCATCACGTCTTTACTTAGTTATTTATTGGCATTGATTCGGATGGTATCTGTTATACTCAGTTTAAATGCAAAATGTGGAATAGCAATCATTCGGGCAGAGAATTCCGTTCTAGGTGGTCTACCAGCTTTGCTTACAAAATTCCTGTCAGGAGTACCTTTTGGTATTTGGCTTGGAGGAATGGAAGAAAAAGCAATAATACACAGGTTCTCTCATCCTGTTATCCAAAATGTTCTCATCTGGATAATTCGCCAGTTGAAGCGACTCATCTTTTCAATCTCTGAATTCATTTTGTGCATTAGTAGAGAATTGCAGATTAATGCACTGAGTCTAGGTGGAACCAGAGTGATACCAACTCCAAATTTCATCGACTTCTCTAAGTTTTCAGAGAAAAGAAAAACTGAACCTCGCGATTATCAGACAATAGTTTACCTTGGTCGACTTGAGCCTGAGAAAGGAATTAGCATCTTAAGGAACTCCATTCAGAACCTGAGTACAAGAAATGATTGGCGTTTATGGTTGATTGGTACCGGATCACAATTGAACCAATTCGTGTCAATGTCAGATCCCCGTATCTCAATCTTGGGTCAGGTACCACATTCGAAAATACCAAGTTTACTTTCACAATGTGACATTCTAGTTCTTCCCTCTTTCACAGAGGGGGCTCCTGCTGCTATCCTTGAAGCAATGGCTTCTGGTTTAGCCATCGTTGCCACTAATGTTGGTGGTATACCTCATATGATTACTTCCAATAGAGAAGGTCTTCTTGTTGATCCCCAGTCAACTCCTCTACTATCCGATGCATTAACAACTCTACTTGATAATCCAAATCTTGTCACTCAGATGGGAATTAATGGACGAAGAAAGGTTGAACTTCTTTCAAAGCAGTATTTTAGAATTCAGCTACCATTATATTCTCAATGCAACTATCTTCAAAAGTAGTACGCGACGGAAATATTAGCTGGTTGTAAGGAGATACGTCTCTTGAATACTGAGAACAGTGCGAAAAGAAATACCTTGAGAATAATAATTCTCGGTCTAGTCATAATCACAATATTTCTCTTGTCAGTGGTGAATCTTTCCTTTCTGTTCATTAGCAATATTCCCCCGTTCTATCTTATTGAAACACCTCTTCGCAAAATTAGCTATTTAATAGTCCTCATAGGAATCGTTGCACCATTTTTGTATGCTCTATCGAGATATGAAGGATCCCTTCAAGAGGTATTTTCTTCTTTGATAGAATCAGGAGGAACCTCTTCATCATCCGAAACATCTGGATATCCAAAGACAATTGCCGCAATCATTTTAATACCTCTAATATCCATCTTTGCAATTTCTTTTGGTTTTGGTAGCTTTCAGCCACACGGATTTGACACTGGATACTATGTTCTTCTTGGAGAAATAGCTCATGAAAACGGGATTCTATACGCTTTTTTGGAATATCAACGACCTATCCCTACAATTATCTCACTCATCTTATTCATTTCATTCGACGATACCCTCATAATTGGGATCTTCCTGCCTTACATAGTAGCTATCATTAGTTCATTGATTGTCTTTCTTGCAAGTATCAGGATTTCCCAACGAGTTTCCTATTCAATGCTTGCGACAATTCTGTACATATTCTCAGGATCTTTCATTCGCTTTCACTATGATCTACTTTCCCAATCTCTTTCTCTTGCTTTTTTCTGGCTGCTTATTGTAGAACTATCAAGGATTACTACAAAGGTTCAAGATGGCCACGATTATAGGAATATTACTTTACTTTCAATAATATTGGGCTTTATTCTTTTTACTAGCACTGCTTTCTTTCTCTTAGTCGGAGCTTTTCTTGCTATTCTATTTATCATCGATAAGCACTTCCGGAATTGGGGGATAGGCATATTGCTGAGATTGGTACCCATTAAATTTAGGAATTCCACCTCTAAAACGCAAAAGCCAAAGTTCCTAATTGTTCTCATCGTTTCAATTACTTGCATCATTCTAGCATGGTTATTCCTTCCTAGAATCTCTCATGTAGTTGCTGATTCCTCTCTGTTCAACCCTCCAATTCAGTGGCACTGGATTCTCCAGTGGGACTCGATATTCTTCATCTCTCTATTCTTTATTGGTGTGTTTGCACTTAGTAATGGGTATATACAAATAAGCGACTCCGAGAAACTATTCCTCAATCGTTTAGCCATTTGGAATGCATTTCTTTTATTCCTTATCATAGTTTCTGGATACGATCAGTCTTATCGTTTTGTCATACTCTTCAATCTATTCTTTTTTGCCGCTCATGGACTGTTTTCATCAGTAAATGGCATATACGAACTCCTTGTCCCGAAAATATCGGAATCCATGATGACTTTTAGACACACTCGAATCTCTTTCAGACTTCTATTATCTATCACAATAATTCTGTTAATTGCTTCAACTAATTTTCAAAATGCATATGTTCCTTCGTATAGTTACTTTCCTACATCTGAACAGACCAATGAACTAGCATACTTTCGTTCAGAATTTGGTTTCGAAAATTCAAGTGTTCGATACATGATTGAAAAATCTCGGTGGTCAGCAAGCACATACTGGTTGCAAGCATACTTGGGTAGGAATGTTACAACAGTGAATAACTACTGGGAAACAAACCTAACGGATTCAAAATATATCTTTTCAAGTATGTTCACCAGGATTCCGTTCATTGTTCTTTCTAGAGGTGAAGAACTAACTCCTACTTCATATCTTGTCGATGGTGAACTGCTAAACGATTATCTTCAGGGAGTTTACGACCAAGAACTATTAGACAGATTAAATGAATCATCCTTTGTTTTCGCAGACGTTTTCAATTCAAGTTGGACCCCAGTTTACATGACTGAAAATGCATACGTTGGTGAGAATATCTCAATTCAGGTGAAGGAGTGGCTCAGAGGTGGTTTCAGATACTTGCTTGGATCCTCTGAGATTCAGATGCTAAATCAAACCGTTTTCAGTTGTAAGGCGAATTCTTCTTTATCACAAATAATGCTCGAATACTTCTATGAGGAACTGAGAGTCGGTGCATATAAAATTGATAAATTACCAAATACTAACTCTAGTATTTCAATGATAATTGATATTCCTAATCTAGGGAGTCCATATCTTGATGAAATTCGATTTAGCTTTATTGGACGGGAAAATGTAACTGTTACTGTCGATTGGCTCGCGTTGCTATAGATCAATATGAATTATTGAGGATAGCATCAGATATTGCAAATCAGAAATCACTATTTCTAGACTCACCTTTCCTCATGAAAGATTTTAGTATGCTTAGCCAGAATGATAACTCGTCTTGAAGGATTCCAGTTTTTAATGTGAACAGTAAGAAGATCGGGATTATGAACAATGCATAGAATGCAAATCCGAAGAAGACGTTGATTAAGAATCCTCCCAAGCTTAAGAGAAGCAAGCTGATTGCTTTTATTCCTACTTTCTTATCCATCCTGATTCCCACTTCTCTCAGTAAGACGAACATGATTATTATCTGAAGTCCAAATCTTGCTAAGTGCAGAGTGCTAAGTCCTATTGAACTGTAGAGTGGTAGGATGATTATTGAAGCAATGAATGCGATTATTGTAGTCACTGTTGAAGTACCTGCTTCGAAATTTGGACGGTTTAAGGCATAGGCAGTTGATCTTAGTAGATTAACCGCAGCAGCTAGTCCATATGCCGGCCATAGTATGTTTAGAATGGATAGTGAGTCGACATACTCTGGTACGATAAGAGTAATTGCTTCAAGTGGAATTAACCACAATAAAAGTGAAGATGCTACAGTGACGAATATGATATGTTGAACCCCCTCAGTTACGACGTTTTGAGCGAGTTCTTGATTACTTGACATGTACGAATGGGTCACAACCGAAACTGCATCCCCTAGCATCAAAATAGGTGATGCAATAGTTGCGGCTAATGCGTATTTTCCTGCTTCATTTAGTCCATGTAGATTTCCCAAGTATAAGAAAAGACCATCTCTTGATATTGTTTGAAGTATTGATGAGGAGTAAGCCATGGCAATAAATTCAAGGGTTCTAATTGAGACATTTCCTCTTTCAATCTCTTTCATTCGAGCACTTTGAAGCGAAGCGAATTGAAAGACAGCACCAAAAGCATACGCCAGAGTGAATGCAGCTAAGTATCCTAGAGGGTCACTCCGAAGAGCTGACGTATTCAGCAATCCAATTCCTATTAGAAATGAAATTGGGACTATCAATTGAGCGAGGGCGTCTTCCTTGAATTTCTTCAAGCCCATTAGAGCTGACGAATTCATCCTCATTATTGCAAAGACCGGGAAGAAAATACCTGCCCAGATGAGAGAAACTGAACCCCCTGGAACGATTGGATTCAGAGCATCGCTGAATACACTCGAAATCGAAATAATTAGGAAAGTTGCAAGGAAAATAATCAGAAGTGTGTTTCGAAAGAGAATCCACCTTTTCTTGGTACCTGCTGAGAATCTGTTGATAATTACCCAGTCTAGTCCTCCAATTACTACCGTTGCTAGCAGATAAGTGGCGGAAGTCGTTGAAGAAAAGAATCCGTATCCAGCAATCCCAAGGAAATTGGCTGTGAGGAGGAATGCGAATAATTTCATCAATGATGAGGCAATAGATGCTGAAAAAACGACCCCTGTATTTCTAACTACTTCTGTAGAGCCTATATCTGCACTCATCGCCAGTGTACCAAATCCTTTCGTTATTGAGAATCTTCGGAATTTGTTTCACAATTAATGTTTCCCATCTGTATCAATAACTCCCTTCGTGTCATGTTTAATTCTGGCCTTCCATATTTGGGATTCTATCGAGATATTTGCTCCTCCTATCAAAAGGTATTAAGGTGTCATTTTGACTAGAGCGAGTGCAATGACCGAAGAAGAGAGATCAGAAATTCATCGTAGGATGAGGATACTTTTCGTTGCCCGAACATTCCCTCCGGTTATTGGTGGAATTCAGATCTATCTATATAATTTAAGAAGATCACTTGCTGAAAAGGCTGAAGTACGGAGCTTAATTATTCATATGAATAAATTCTTGGTCATCTTGTCATTCCCCTTTTTCATCTTAGGAATCATAATCAAGGTTTGGCGATGGAAGCCCGATATCGTTTATTTCGGTACTCCAGTTCTGGGACTCCCATCCTATTTTGTTTCACGCTTATTACGAATTCCAACTGCTACGACTATATATGGACTCGAACTGACCAGAACTACCCCTATCTATCGTGTTCTTATTGACAGATTCATTTTCTGGTATTCTAGTTTAATTGCTATCAGTAACGCATCCAAAAATCTTACAGTGCGTAAGGGTATAGAGCAAACTAAGGTGCCCGTTATTCTTCCAGGTGTGAACTTTCCTGAAACAATGAGGCTGGGAATTCAGAATCTACCAGCTGGTTTGAAGATTGAAGATGACTATCTCATATATGTAGGACGACTAATTCCTCGAAAAGGAGCATATTGGTTAGTAGATTCACTAGCTGAGATCATCCTGAAGCGGCATCCGACAATCAAAATTGTAATTGTCGGAGATGGTCCTGATTATTCCAAGATTAAGGCGCGCATAGAGAGTATGGACCTAGAAAAGTCGATAATAATGACTGGGGCTGTGGATGATACGCTTCTAAAATATCTATATAGCGAAGCGAAGGCATTTTTGATGCCAAACATATATGTTGAGGGCGATGCTGAAGGTTTTGGAATAGTTGTCGTCGAGGCTGGTATGTATGGAATTCCAGTTGTCGCATCAAGGCTTCAAGGGATCAAAGATGCGTTAATCGAGAATGAAACTGGGCTCTTTGCAGATCCGATGAACCCACATGATTTTGCAGACAAAATCGATTTCATCCTTAGTCCTGAATGGCAGGACCCGCAAGTGAAATCTAGAATTTCTGAGATTGTAAAACGTATCTTCTCTTGGAATCGAGTCGCTACTGAATACCTTGAGAGATTTAGAGAAGTGTGTTCAAAGGGGAATTGAATATCTAGATATTGGTTGCAAAGTATATCCCACTTATTCCTCACCAATGTGATCGTGCTATTGCTCATTTTATCAAAATTGAATTTCCGAGAATTATACAAGCATCTCTTCATCTCTAATCTAGAATATTTATAACTAAAGAGGGACATGTCGTGCTCCTGTGACAAAGTTAGAGGCGATTAATTGCTAAGGCAAGCTAAGATAAAGATACCAAAGATTGCTGTTATAGTTCTTATTCTATCGCTTTTTGTGTTTCAATTCTGGCCTTTGAGCTCTCCTATCAATCAGAATCACCTCAAATCAAAAGAACTGGAGAATTATGACCCTTCAAGAGGTTCAAGCATCGCTTCTACAATCTACAAATCTGATTTCGATCTCGAGGTTATATCTACCGACGATTATTTTGAGGGTATGAACCTACTCAGTATATCAAGACGAAACATAACTGACTACCTTGATGTCCAGAATATCACGGCCATCATAGATATGACTGGAGCAGTAGTCAACGCAGTGGAAACACAGTCATATGGACCATCGAAAATAATAAACTCGACAACAGCACTCCTTAGTGGAACTGACCATGTTTTATTTTGGAATTTTTTTGATAACACTACGAAAAGAATATCGTTGGGATCAACAGGTCATCATCATGATTTCGAGTTCAATCCGCTAACCAATACTATCATTATATTCAAACAGATGGTGGAAATAATTGACAGCACCGAATATTTATACGATCAAATCAATGAATACGATCTTAGCGGCAATCTTGTATGGAGTATAAACACGAGTTCATTTATCCCGCCAAGTCATTGGTGTCCATACGAGGATATCGATCAAACCTTACCCGACATCACCCATTCTAACACTCTTTTCTGGGATATTGAAGAGGATATTATTTTCTATAACTCCAGAAATACTAACACCTTCTATAAGATAAACCACTCTTCAAGTGAGGTTGTATGGGGATTGGGCGAATATGGTAATTTCACATTATTCGATAGAAATGGTATCGAGCGTTCTAATCTATTCTACCATGCTCATTCAATTGAGATGATTAACAGTACTATGTTTATTCTATTTGATAATGACTATCACAATCAAACATATTCCCAAAATAGGAAATCAAGAATACTTGAGATTTCTATAAATGAGAGCTCGATGGAAGCGATTGAATCTTGGTCCTATACACCTTCATTGGCATACTATAGTGCAACAATGGGTGATGCTGATAGATTACCAAATGGTAATAGACTTGGTACTTTTGGAACATACTACCATCCATATGGCAATTATGGGGCAAGAATATCAGAGGTGGACGATGAAGGCAAGCTTGTATGGGAGATGAACTTCCTGAATAGTGGGGAATATTGCTATTCAGTTTATCGAACAGAGAGATTCCAATATGGACCAATTCTCAATTCGCCTCAGGACATTAATATCCTTTCCAATCAAAATGCATCATTGACATGGGAAACATGGTATTCGCATAGGACCAAATCCGATATGCTGGGTTCTTATCAGTTATATCAGGATAGCATTCCAATTGCTAGTGACTCATTGATTTTCAATAAGTTTTGGGAGCGAACTCAAATCAATTTCACCCTCTCGAATTTATCAAAGGGGACACAGAATCTAACCCTGATTGTCACGGATGATCAAAGCAAACTAACTTCAGACACAATTCTTCTGAATATAGTTGATTTCTACTTGAATCATACTGGACCCGAAGAGATAGAATTAGGTGCATCTGATACAACGATTGCCTGGTATGGTGAAACAGTTTCTGATTTACAATGCAATATTACATCGAACTCTACGCTAATTAAAAGCTTTGTCTGGAATGGTAGCTCCTTTAGCATCGATATAGCACAATTAGGTGCTGGAGTTCATCTCATCGAGCTTAGATTGTGGAATGGTACATTAAAGGTCTATAATGAAACGCTGATAGTTACGGTTTCACCCAATGCAAGTCCTACAATAAACCCATTGCAACAAGATACAATTGAATTCATCTGGAATCAAACAATCTCCTTCAGCTGGGTTATCTATGATTTGAGTCCCTATCAGTGGAAAATATTTCTTGATGGAAACCTTACTGAAATGAATCCCTGGTTGTCAGATAATGAAACGATTCTCTGGATTCCTCCTGTATTAGATGAGGGTGAATACAATATCACTTTTCAGGTGGAAGATACATTTGGTTCAAAAACCTCTAAATCACATCAGTTGATAATTCATCCCCCAACTACTCCAATTATAGCGTATTTTCTTTCCTCAGACGAAGTGATATGGGGAACTTCCTCTTCTGAGCTATCATGGGAAGTACATGGCGGATTAAATTGGACAATCTATCGAAATGGTACATTGTTTGAAGAAGGAACAATTGATGATGGACTGGTCACCCTACAAATAGCAAACTGGCAAAGCGATAATTGGTTATTGGGTAAATACAATATTACACTACTAGTGTCAAATACTAATTCTTCAACATCAAAAACAGAAATAATTCGTGTATTCTTAGACTTCGGTGACGCTTATGCGAATGAGGTACTTGCAGTTTATTCTGAAGCATATCTCGATGCAGCAAACGCACTTGGTTCACCTGATGGCAATTTTGCAAGAATATTCCTTGATTATGGAAATGGATACCTTTCATTAGACATGGGAAAAGATGAAGAAATTATAAACTTGGAAGGCAATGATTTTTGGGTATTTGCAGATCATGGGAATTATTCTGTCTTTGCTAGTAATGATTTGAATGAACGTTTCAAATTTGTGGGAAGAGGTATTGGTAACAAATCATTTGATTTAGCTGATGCAGGCATCGATGCGGCAAGATACATCAGAGTTGAATACTACTATGGTGAAACTGTTTATTTAGACGCAATCGTGGGAGTGAACTATAACAAACCATTTTCAGATGAAACTCCTCCCCTGATTGAGGGTCCTCCAGATTTCCAGCTACTCGAAAATGAGTCATATGTGTATATTACATGGATTGTAACTGATGCAACACCTTGGAATTACACGATTCTGATTGATGGAAGTCTCTATATTTCTTCTCCATGGAACGGATCGGACATTTCAATTACTTATCCTATAACTTCAAGTAATCAAATCAACTTCACAATTATCGTGTATGATGTTGTTGGGAATGTTGCTACTGATTCTATCCTGGTCGATATTATACAAATCACTAATACATCTCATTCATCAACAGATATAATTGACACTACTAGTATTACTTCGTATCCTGATTACTTTCCTCTTACTATCTTTACGATTATTCTATCTTCTTGCGCGATATTAGTTGTATATTTAGTTATAGTGAAACTAAAAACCTCTTCAGAATGATATCCTATTTATTCCACTAGGTGGTCTACCAGTTCCTTCATCGTTTCATTCCAGCTATAATTCTCTTCAACAGCGATTCGTCCACTATTCGCGATTGATTCATACTTCTGGTAGTTTTTACTCAAATCGACCAATCTCTTTCTGAAGTTTCCTTTGGTTCTCTCTTCCAGGTAATGGATACCTGGTTCAATGTGATTCATTCTTCCTACTCCTTCTGGACCTGAGAGGACAAGTAACTCATTTGCCATATATTGCAGAGCTTTGGTTCTTTGCCCTCCTACTAGAGGAGTGTCCTCAAAGAAAGGTAGCAGTCCAATAGAATTTCGATCTAGAATTGCTTGCATTTCACGATCCTGTACAAATCCATGAAATGTGACTAGGTTCTTGAGTACTACATCAATCTTCAGAAACTGTTTGGCGGCATCCAATGGACCACCGACAATATCTATGCTAAACCTGCACTTTTTCTTGTAAAGATAATCTGCATCCTCAAGAATATTCTTAACAGCGATCATGTTCTGCCTAAAGCCAAAACTACCAATGAAGACCATCTTTAGTTTCGCATAATCCTTCGTCGCTCTCGTAATTCTATCTCTTGTTTCCATTCCATTAGGAGCAAATAGAATAGTTTTGTTTGGAAAGAGGTGCTTCATATAATTCAAGGTCGAATGCGATGCAGTCGATATCAAATCACCGAAGTTAATGCAAACGATATCTACTAGTTTCAAAACCGGTTTTGGTAGAAAGTCATAATCCGGATGTAATAAATTCAGATCGTCAATCACTACTGGTTTAAATCTAGTCAATTTAAGAAGAAAAATGAGGGGAAGCTGTAGAATCTGTTGAATCTGAATCTTCAAATGAAATTGTCTTGAAAGTAAGAGAATTAATGCAAAAGCTTTTAGCTGGAACAAAAGATGAACCAGAACCCGGAACCGACCACCATAGAACCAACCAATCCTAAAGAATGGGATTGCAACATTATGCACATATGCCTCAGAGGTTTCAATTACATTATCCACATCACCTGGGCATATGACCGAGCATTTAGAGCCACGATGTAAGACCGTAGTACAGATGCCTTCTACTCTAGTCGCTAAACCATGAGGTCCTCCGTAAGGGATGTATGATACAATCACAATCCTGTCCTCTTTCTCTTTTCCCATGGTAATATTCCTCACGGAACTCAATCCCCAGTGATAGGATTTTGGAGTGAATGAAATCAAGCCCTATTTGCTTATTGAAAAAGATGCTGATATATTATCTTATAGGCTGATTTCAGAGATAATCTAATTTCAAAGAATCAATTTGCATTTGAATGAAAAGCATCAAATTTCTTTATCCAGCATCCGTTTAATTATTGTTTTCAAATCAGTGTCATAGCTCGCACCTAATGATTTAATCTTTGATGAATCACATAGCAATATTGGAACGTCTGCTGGTCTGAATAAATCCTTAGCAAATTCAACTACAATCTCTTCATCCGACGATTTCAGTAACAATGCTTCATCTTCCAAACCAAAATTCAAATCTCCATCCAAGATCATGCTATCTACGCGTGATTTCTCGAAAGCAAGTCCGAAATACTCTCTGTCTTCACTAGCTGATGGATTCGATACAAATGTATCCTTTATTTTCGACTGAAGACTGTCTATTTTAATCCCTGATAGTTCTAGTGCCCAAAGAAGAAAGGTCAATACCGAATTGGTCCTATTAGAACCTTGATTATAGACTTCTCCTGGTTCTCCCTTTTCTGCTAAGCATAAATATCCATCAATTACATCACCAATCCAGCTCCAATCTCTCATAGCAGTAACATTTCCAAGCTTGATTGTCTTACTTGTCTTCTTTTTGATGGATTTTACTTGGCTTACTATCGATGATGACATGAAGTTTATCCCTCTCCCTGGACCTTCATGGCTAAATGCTCGCGACACAATACCACGGATTCCATAAGCTTTCCAATATGTTTGCGTAATGACATCTCCCGCCACCTTGCTTGCTGCATATGGAGACATGGGGCGCAATGGCGTATTTTCAGTTATCGGAAGTTCCGGTATCGTGTCTGGTTCGGGAAATATAGAATTGTATCTGGATTTCAATACATCATATTGTTCTTTCGAAGAGAAAACAAGACCATATTCATCACTTGAACCTGCGAATACAATCTTTGTGTTTAGATCTTGTTTCCTAATAGATTCAAGTACATTTGAGGTTCCTATCACATTTGTTCTCATTGTTTCGTTGGGGTTATTGAATGAATAATGTATATGCGATATTGCACCAAGGTGGAAAATGATTTCTGGCTCTGCATATTGGACAGCTGACGCAATGCTGTCAAAATCCTCCAGATAACCCTGTAGAAATGTAAATGATTTGTCATCAAACTCCTTTACTAAATGCTCTTTTATATCGAAACCAAAAATTACAGCTCCCTTATCTTCGAGTTCTCGTATCAGATGAGTTCCAACAAATCCTGAAGATCCTGTTACTAGCACGCGAATGCCTGTCCAATCCAAATGTTTTCTCCTCCAATATTCTGAAAAGTGAGAATTCTCATTTCTCTAGATTGTTACTCTTGTGACTGAAATTATCTCTAATCCAAGTATATCCTAATCCTTCCAAGTCTGAAATACCCTCACCAGGCGGCTCAATACCTATATTTGCCAAATCATAATCGACCATTATCTTTGCCAAATTTTTGGCACGTATCATTGGTTTCCATGCCAAGAACTTCTGAGCTTTTGTAGTATCTGCTTGCAGATTGTTAACTTCTGAAGGGCGGAAAAATGCTGGATCCACTTCAACATACTTGTTCCAATCTAACCCTACATAATCAAATGAAAAATCTAGGAAGTCTTCAATAGAATGAGTTTCACCTGTTCCAATGACAAAATCATCTGGTGGGGTGTGCTCTAGGATTTTTGTCATTCCAACGACGAACTCGGGAGCATATCCCCAGTCTCTTTTTGCTTGTAGATTTCCCAAGAAGAGTTTGCTCTGCTTCTTTGCCATGATATTTGCGAGAGTGTGAGTAATCTTACGGGTGACAAAATTAATTCCTCTTCTTGGTGATTCGTGATTGAACAGGATGCCATTTGTGCAATGCATTCCGTATGATTCACGATAATTCACTGCAATCCAATATCCATATACCTTTGCAGTTGCGTAGGGGCTCTTTGGATAGAAACGTGTGTTTTCGCTCTGAGGTGCAGGTTCACCTCCAAACATCTCCGATGATGAAGCTTGGTAGAATCTAATATCCAAATCCGATTTTCTGATTCCCTCTAGGATATTTGCAACTCCGACTCCCGTTACTTGAGCGGTGTAGTATGGTATCTGAAAACTTACTTTTACATGACTTTGGGCGGCTAAATTGTAGATATCATCTGGTTGTACCTCGCTTATCAATTGCACTAATGATGCTGGGTCCGTTAAATCTCCATAATGAAGATGAAGGTTTTCTGGAGCTTCTGGATTTCCAATCAAATGTTCTATCCTTGACAAATTAGGAGAACTTGCTCTCCTAATCATTCCGTGGACTTCGTAACCTTTGGATAGCATGTAATCTGCTAGATATGATCCATCTTGCCCACTTATACCAGTGATTAGAACTTTTCTATCCAAAACATAACCCACCTCAAAGGTTTTGACCTCTGCTTGTAGAGCACCTCTTTTATACTATTTGAATCTGATGCCATAACTTCACGCTTATTGTCATGATTTGCCTGGTGATTCAAATATTGAGATGGGACTGGTTCATATACAACCTAGTGAAACAAGCGGGCCAACGACAGAATTGGATTCATATAATCTGATGCCCTATTCTGTCTTGGTTGTATCTGTTGTTGTATTCACATCTCCGATATTCCTAATCCACCTGAAGCGTAGATAAACCAGAATATGCGTATCTTGACATTGGAAAAATGGGTTATTGACAATCGAGTCTTTTATTGCATGATTCATTATATTTGCAGTACAGAGATGGAATCGCTTCGCATTCAATCGCACTTTCTTCTCTAGGAAATTGGATCATATCGACTACTAATCAACAAACCCAGATGAGTCAGTTTCAAAAATCCGACATCCTTACTCTCCACTTAGCACTTTGAAAGATACAAATCAATTTGCCTGTCGAAAAAACTGCTTTCGGAGTAGAAATAAGCTTAATAAAGTGCCATTTCTGATATCCGGAGAGGTGAAGATATTGCAGGAACGGAAAGTTCTAACATTTTTCTTACTACTTTCATTTTTTATTTCGCTAGCAACACCAATACTAACTAATGATGTACTAAATCAGAGTAGCAATCATTCTTCTAGATTTATTATGGCAGATTTGCCTACGAATTCAGATCGGTTGCAGGATTACGAGGATGGTATGACCATTACCACTTATGATGCAGCAAAAGCGATGAATGGTCTGAATCTTTTCTCACTTTCTATTACTCCCAATATAACAGAACGTGATACGGTCGGATACATGCTTGTCACCGATATGGAGGGTAATATTGTGAATGGATTCTACTCAGAGGAGGAGATTGTAGCTCCTCGACTGATGAATTCAACATCGGTTACCTATGCTGGAAAAGACTCAAAACTCATCACTTTTTGGAACATGGAAACGAATGAAACACTCGAAACAGTTGTTCCTGCTGGGCACCATGAATGGGATTACAATCCACTAACAAATCAATTTGTAGTCTTCGAAGGTTGGACAGAGGATTACTACAATGAAGCAGAGGAAGAAACCTATCCTGTTTCATATGATGATGTCGTCGTCTACAATATTGACGGTTCTAAGGCATGGCAATGGAGCTGCAATGAAACATTCCCGTTCAATTATACAGAATTCCACCTTCGCGATGAGGTGAATCGTGGTGAATATGATTGGACCCATACCAATTCCTTGTTCTGGGATGCTGATGAAGGTGCGATATACGTAAGTGTGCGACACCTTGACTGCATCGTAAAAATCGATGCTAATACTGGAGAAACCGATTGGGTAGTCGGACGATACACTGGCACAGCTGATCCTTTTACACTCTACAATATTGATGGAGAGATAGTTGACTCCATCTTCTATCACACGCATGCGTTAGAGAAGACTGGTCCTGATACATTCTGTGTCTATGATAACGACTTCTATAATCTCACTCGTACTAATCCTGAGATAGGTATAACACGATATGTTCGTTTTGAGGTGAACGAAACCGCAAAGACCGCTCAAGTTATTTGGACCTGGACATCCCCCGCTAATTACTATCAAAACTCACAAGGCAATGCTGACCTTCTTCCGAATGGCGATGTCGTTGGCTCATTCAACAACAATCCTGAACCTTGGTTCACAGAGGTAAATTCAGAAGGTGAGATTGTCTGGGAGATGTGGTTCAATATCACGGAGAATAATGCAGGTTTCAAGGCTCCCGCTAATGCTTTCGAGCGATTCGTCGAGGCTCCAATCATCGAATACGTAAATTACAGTCCTACAATCATTGAAGGCAACAACGCTTCAGTAAGCATGAGTGTTTGGGATACCTTCAAGCGACGTTATAGTAGTGACGCGACTATAAGGATTCTAGAAGGCACAACAGAAATCGCTGTAAGTGACTTCACAATGCTTCCTTTGTGGCAAGAAACTATATTGAATATTGATATTGCTGGTCTATCTGTTGGTGCTCATGAGCTGACAATAGAGGTGGCGAACGAAGATGGCATAGTTTCGCAGGAAACCATTAACATCGTTGTTGATGCTAACTTATTGCCTGTTATCGGAATTACTGCAGTAGTAATTGTTGCTGTAGTCGTTGTAGTTGTCGTCTTCATGAAGAAGAAATAATCGATTAATCTGGTAGAGAACCTACCAGATTTTCCTCTTTTTTTGGTTAGTTGATCAGGTTCTTCGTATCAACTTTTTCTACAAATATCTGACTAAATACCAAATGGGTCATGCAAGACCGTTTTCGGTTGCCTTGTTGTACGAAATTTGAACGACTTAGCGACGGGGGAGTTACGAGTATAATCTCAGATGCTTGCTCTTCAAATGTCTCCAAATTGCTAATGCGTGACATCCCCAATTATCTAGGGAATTTCCTACAGAAATCTACGACTGGCATAAAGAAACAAGCAACTGCTCTATTACTCTCCGAAACGCCTCGCAATACTAATTTTTGCTAATCTTATGGCATGAATTCCAAATGATATCCCGAATCTATGAATTTCTGAAAGCTTCAGCAAGGGTTTCAATACCCTTTTCAATCGGAATAAACTCGTATCTTTTCAATACACTAAGAGCTTTATCAATTAGCGCTCGTCTATAGAGGATGTTATAAACAGAATCTCTCCCTGTTCGTAGATATGATTGATTTACTATTGGCGAATTAGAGTTCAGGATTCGCTTTACTATTATGGCCAAATCCTTAATGGTGAAGAGCTCACTATTTCCTATATTGAATATCTCTTTTCCTTGAACATTTTCAATCAGATGAGCGGCAATAGCAGTTGCGTCACGCACATCCAAAAAAGTTCGGGTCTGCATTCCATCTCCATGTATCAATAAGGGTTCATCATTTATAGCATTTCTAATGAATCGCGGGACGACAAATCTTTCGTCCTGTCTCTCTCCGTATGTATTGAAGTATCTCCCGATTATGACATTCTCAATCTCATGTTCATTGCTGTAATACGTGATCCATTTCTCTGCAAGAAGTTTTGAGATCGCATAGGGTGATTGTGGGATTGGCATATCTGTTTCGCAACTTCCTTTAGATGGAGATTCGCCATAAACCTCAGACGTTGATGAAAAGAAAATAGTTCCCAAATTCCTCTTTGGTATCACATCTAAAATCTGCTTTGTTCCGCAGAATTCCACATCAATTGTTTCTAATGGATTATTCGACGCTTGTTCTACTCCTAAGTACGCCGCGAAATGAATCAGGATGGAAGGATTATAATCATCGAAATCTCTTTTTTCGAGTTTCCTAATATCCTTCTTTAGTAACGATGCATCCTTGTTGACATTTGCTTCTTTTCCTTGAGACAAATTGTCAATTACTAGAACTTCATGATTATTGTTTGCGAAATAATCGACAACATGACTCCCCAAAAAGCCAGCTCCACCGGTAATGACAATCGTACCACTATCCATTCCCAGCACCTGAGCGCCGTCTATGCCCCGAAATTATAAAGATATGGGTGATTCGAACCTATTGCGACAGATTCTATTCACCTTGGATTCCTGCTTTGCCTATTGCTCTATATTCAAAGCCAGCTTCCTCGATTTTCTCTTGGATATACATATCACGTCCATCAACGATGGTCGGAGTTCTCATGATCTTGGAGAGATCATTAAGATTGAGGTCCTTGTAATCTTGGTGCTTTGTAACCAATACCAAGCAGTCTGAATCCTCAGCAGCTTTCATGATATCTCTGACTATTTCATGATCGCTGAATTCCCAGTCACGAACATACGGGTCATGTAGAACTACCTTGGCACCTCTAGCTTGAAGTTCATTTAGAAGTGCAGCTGCAGGTGTATTTCTAGTATCATCAGAGTTCTCGAGATATGCAATACCGAGAATCGTAATATTCGCTCCTCGCAATGAACGTCCTCTTTTCTCAAGTGCATCTGCAATCAAGTGCGTCATATGGACGGGCATGTGATTATTGACTCTTCGACCCAAGGAAATGAGCTCAGGTTCAATATACCATGAACCGTACTTGTAGTGTCCATAACGAAGTAACCAGGGATCTTTGGGAAGGCAATGCCCTCCAACTCCTGATCCTGGTAGATGCATCATTCTATCATGTCGTTTGTTAATCAGCTCAATGATCTCGAAGATGTTCACTCCAAAGCTTTCTGCAAGCAATGCCATCTCGTTTGCAAATGCAATATTCACATCTCGATAGGTATTCTCGATAGTCTTACATAATTCTGCACTAAGTGTGTCTGTAACAGAGATTTCTTTCTTGACAATTTTAGAGTACATTTCAACGGCTCTTTCTGTGCTTCTTGGAGTTATTCCTCCAACAACCCTTGGCATGTTGACGATATATTCCAGAAGTTTTCCAGGCATCACGCGTTCATAGGAGAAGGCAAGATCAAAATCCTGTCCTCCTTTCAGATTAGATACTTCTTCTATTATCTTCTGAACGACATTCTGGGTAGTTCCTGGCGCAACTGTCGATTCAACAATGACTATAGCTCCTTTCTTTATTCTCTCGCCAATATTCTTACTCACTTCTCGAAGGGATTCATATCTAGGCATGTGTTGAGAATCTGTTGGAGTCTGCACATCAATGAGGATGATGTCTGCATCCTTTAGGATGTTTATATCGTCCGTAACTCTGAAAGTTCCTTTAGCGACAACTTTTGTAATCAGTTCATCAAGACCTGGCTCGTCACCTTCAAAGGGGGATTTTCCATTATTAAGAAGATCAATCTTCCATCCAGAGCGCGTTGACCTCCTCTGTAATCCAGTAACATCATATCCATCTACATCTGCCAGCAAAGCAGCAGCTGGAATTCCAACATAACCCATTCCGATGACGACAATCTTGGTTGTCATTAATTTGGCCTCTGTTTATATCGGTAGTGACGCAGCAGGAAAATAAACCATTGAAAAGGTTTACTCTAGTACAGAAGTCATACTACTATTCTTGTTTCACTGGACCCTTTCGGTGAGAGAGAACTACAAGGGTGTCATCTACAGAACGATCTAACTTTGAATGTTTCCTTGGCAGAAGTATTGTCCTCATGAGATGGGTTGATCTTTGCAGTGATCATTTCTGTTTCAACTATACCTGCAGGTATATACTTTGATTTCGATGCCAGTCAAATTATGTGGAGTAACTCAGTTCTTGTTGTATCCAAAATCAAGTCTCAGACTTCTCAACAGGGAATCTTCCTATAACCTCGTGGCATCAGACTTGGCATCTTCAATAGAAAGTGGAGTGAATTAGTTTACTTCCTTTGCTTCGCGAATTCTTCGAGCCCTTTCGGACTCATGGATTACTTTTCTTTTGATTGCGGGGTTTTTTTTGAAATTGAATCCTTTAACTAACATAGATAGCGCTTTCAGTATTATACATTTGATTGATGTAATTCCATAACCGATTATACCCTTGACTACTCTTGATACTCTATCATCAAAATATGTGACTCTAATTGGCATTTCAAGAATATTGTATCCATTCCAAGCAACATCCATCAACATCTCATGACTAAATGCCGGTAAACCTAGAAGGTTCAAGTTGGCAGCTAAATTTCCGGTCATTGCTCGAAAGCCCGATTCTGCATCTGTAATTCTAATTCCTGTTAAGATGCTCATGAAAAGTGCCATCAACTTATTGCTTGTTCTTATGAGCACTGGGACTACCGAATGTGAGTTTATGAATCTAGACCCTATCACCATATCTCCTTGTTTTCTTAGGATTGGTCTAATGATACTTGATAAATCCGAGCTATGATGTTGACCATCGGCATCCAGAGTACATACAATATCTGGAGAGTACATAAGCGAAATGTCAATGCAGGTCTTTATCGCTTGTCCTACACCCATATTATCCTCGTGCTTTACAACTACATCTGCACCTGCATTTATAGCAGCTATTGTTGTCAAATCTGACGATCCATCGTCTACAACAATCACTACGGTTTGCAAATCATTGGGAACATTCGGAAAAATATCTGAGATCACCTTTCCTATTGTTTTCTCTTCATTATAGGCAGGTAAAGCAATGCAGATTTTTCCCACAATTATCATCTATCCGCTTGAATTTCAATGATGATATTTTTCTGTTCTAATAAACTGACCTGTCCTGTGTTCGCTATTTTCTTGGGAATGAGTGAAAACTCAGAGATTCTCTTTTTTTCTTCATGAGTTCTTCCTGTAATATCCTTTCGAAGCGATCAGTAATTTCAGTCCAATTAAAAGTAGATGCAATTCTTACAGCATTTGATTGTTGTGCTAAATAGAAACGTCTGCTCTTTGCCAGGCTATCTGCAACATCAACTGTTTCTTCAGGTGTTGAGATATAGATTAGACCACTATTGCTACCAAATTCCCTTACTAATCCTGGTAACTTGGTAGCGATAACCGGTTTTCCGCATCCAAGATACTCATACATTTTAATTGGAACTATATGATTCATAACGTCGTTTCTATGTGCTGGGAGAATACAAACATCAGCTGCTGCAATATACTCTGGTATCGATTCATATGGCACCCATTGCAGTATTTGGATATGATCGTTTCTTTTGGATAGTTTCTCTAATGAAGAATACATATCTCCTTTCCCTACGACAAGCAAATGCAAATTAGAATTTTCCTTTTCTAGTTCAGCAGCAACTTCAATTAATCCACTAAATTTGTAAATCCATCCCATGAAAAACAGGACAAAATCTCTTTCATTATATCCCAGCTTGGAACGGATTTCTAAACCTGAAACCTGAGGATTGAATTTGGATGTGTCAATTCCTGCAGATACTACTTCAGGGGTTTTCCTTGAATAGAGTCTTCGTACATAGTCTGCCAGAGCTTTGTTAATCACTAGAACCCTATCAGCAATCATGATATTCCTTTTTTCAACCGCTACTCCTAATGGTTTCAACCAATTTTCTTGGATGAGTGTTGGCAAACTGTCGATTAGATAGTAGACAAAACTGAGAGAAAATACTCTGCACAATCGAGCTGCTATATTAGAGTTGAGTAATCCCAGACCTACTACGACATCTGGCTTGAAGGAAATTATCTGTCTAAGAATCTCTACAAGATGAAACAAAATTAGAAAGAAGTAAGTGAGATATGGAATTCTAACCATTCCAGGTCGTACTACTTCAATGATTTGTCCTTGTGATTTGCCTTCTGCAGAGAAGATCATCCGTTTTGAATAGAGGGATCGCTGCTGAGAATTCTTCCAATCTATGTCAAAGTCAATTATCCTGATGGTATGTCCTTTGCATTGAAGTCTCTCCATTAAGTGGTGTTGCTGGTGTGGTCCTCTATCTATCCAGCTTGATTCCTGAACCAGCAAGACTCTCATTACTTCACTTCCAGCCGCAACAGAAGCATATGTTAGAAATGCGAGGATATTATAAACATGTAGTACTCGTCATTGGTTCAAAGAGGTCAATAGAATGTATCATATCTTAGTGACAGGCGGTCAAGGATTTATAGGAAAGAACTTGATTCACGAGCTACGCCAAAGAGGCAATAAGGTCATACCTTGTGATGTTCTCCACTCCTCTGACCCTGATTATGTAAGATGCGATGTTAGTAAGTACCGACATATTGAACGGATACTTGAAAATCAAGACATCGATTATGTATACCATGCCGCTGCAGAATATGGTCGATGGAATGGAGAGGATCATTATGAAAATCTCTGGCTAACCAACTGTGTGGGAACTAAGAACATACTGACAGCTCAAGCCAAATATGGATTCAAGATGGTGTTCTTCGGCAGCGCTGAAGTCTATGGTGATTTTGATGGTGTAATGAAAGAAGATGTTATGGAAAAAGTGCCTATCAAACAAATGAATGACTATGCTATATCAAAATGGGCAAATGAACTTCAAATTCGCAATTCTGCTTTAATGCATAATACAGAGTCTGTTATTGTCCGCTTGTTCAATGTTTATGGTCCTCATGAACACTATAGCCCCTACAGAGGAGTTGTTCCTGTTTTTATTTATCGAGGTTTAAGTGGCCTACCGTACACGGTATACAAAGGACACAAACGAACCTTCGAATATGTGGACGATATAGCAAGAACCCTAGCAAACATTCCTGATCTTTTCAATCCTGGGGAGATTTATAATCTTGGTAGCAGCACTCAATACACGATTGAGGATCTCTCTCTCTTAATTATGAGATACACTGGACATGACAAGAGGTTGATTGAATTCAAAGGTGAGGAATCATTTACAACACGTTCCAAGATTGCTGATTGCTCAAAAGCTGAGAAAGACCTAAATCATAAGATTACAATTTCGCTCGAAGAGGGAATCAAGAGGACTGTTGACTGGTTCCGAAGAGAATACCGATTATGAGGGATCTAAGAATGGATATTGACACGGTTCTGAAACATTATACTGACAAAGTAGTTCTTGTTACTGGCGGAGCTGGCTGCATTGGACGAAATCTTACTAAGAAACTAATCGAAGCATCTGCCAAAAAAATCATGATTCTCGATGATTTGTCCGCTTCATATAAATGGAATGTCCCAAAAGATGAGTCCGTAGAGTTCATTCAGGGAAGCATATTAGATGAGCAGAAGCTGAAACAGGCTTTCTATATGCACCCAGATTATGTATTTCATCTAGCTGCTCATTTTGCTAATCAGAACAGCATCGAGCATCCTGAAACCGACTTGATGGTAAATGGACTAGGCACTTTGAAAATTCTTGAATACTCTCGTTTGACAGAACCTGAAGGAGTTGTTTTTGCCTCTTCTGGTTGCTCCGTATATGGAAGCTATGCTCCTCTTCCGTTTAAGGAGGATTTCGTTTCCTTATCACTAGACACTCCATATCAAATTCACAAATTACTAGGCGAACTTTACTGTAATCATTATTTTCATCTATATGATTTACCGATATCAATCGGACGCTTCTTCAATGTTTACGGACCAGGAGAGGTTCCTGGTAGATATCGGAATGTGATACCTAATTTCTTTTGGAGTGCGATGCATGACAAACCCCTAACGATAACTGGAACTGGAGAAGAAACTCGTGATTTTGCATATGTTGAAGATATCGTAGAAGGAGTACTCAAGATGGGTGTTGTCGAAGCTGCCAGAGGTGAATCAATTAATTTAGCCTCTAGTTCAGAAACCGCTATACACGAATTAGCAGAAATGATTAATGAAATAGCAGGTAATAGTGCTGGAGTCACATATCTTCCCAAGCGAGAGTGGGACAAGTCTACTAGACGGCTTGCTTCAATTGAGAAGGCTAGGGAACTTATCGCGTATAACCCTCAAACAAAATTGAAAGATGGACTGAAACAAGTTTACAGATGGTTGTTGGATAACAAATCACTTATTGAAAAATCCGTCGAAAAGTATGACCAATGATATGCGTCACAATGACCAAATAAGTGAAATTATTGGAGATGACTGTTCTTGAACTTGAAGTCCTCCCTTCTCCTTTTAGGACACATTGGATCCTATAATGCAGGTGATGATGCGGTCTGCCTTTCATTTATCAAAACTCTCTCTGAATTATCACTTCCAATTCGAAGAGTGTACGTACAAGCAAATAATGATTACATAAAGTCGCACATTACAACAAATAGTGTTTTACTCAGAAGAGGCATTAACCAACTACTACCAGCTTTTATAGAATCCAAATATATTGTTCTCAATGGTGGTGATTACCTAGATGATTTTGGGTCTAGAAAGAGGCGACTGCGAGCCTTCATTCTTATTCTTTTGATTTCTATTTTGGCATTTTTGTTAGGCAAGCAATTCCTTATTATTAATAATGGAATACGTTCCACATCAGTTTTTGGCAATAGTTTGATCAAGATAATATTGACTCTCACAAAAGTCGCAAGTGTAAGAGACGCTTATTCTTTGAATCTTGTGAAAGACTTAGGAATGACAGAAATAGGTTTGGGATTTGACACAGCTGTTTTACATGGATATTTCACGAAACAAAACTTCGACTACAAAATACCTTCCTCAGCTAAGGAGAGGAGAATACTAGGCATATCACTAACCCCATTTTATATGAATTTCTTCTCAAAGAAGCATCTGGATTTGTTGATATCTGATAAATTCTCACAGGCTTTGAACAGCTTTCTAGCGAAATGGACTGACACTCATATTTGGTTTTTCTCATTCAACACCAGTCAAAGAGCAGGAGACATCCGTAGTATCAAACATGTACTCTCAAGAATCAAAGATGAGTATCAAGATCGTTTGAGGATAATTGAATATGATGGGCATATCGAGAAATTTCTTACTAACCTCGAAAAGGTTGATTTATTTCTTACATGCAAATATCATTCAATTATCTTTTCATTTATGTTAGCGAAGCCTATGATCATATTCCTCTACCATCCGAAATGTTTCGCGTTGTACAAGGAACTTGGACTTGCTGTTGATGCAAAACTATCCATCAAGCAAGTTCTGAATAATTCCTTAGGAGATTCACTTCATCAACTTCAGAGTGATCCTAGAAAATTCATTCCCATAATGAGCCTTGAAAATGCCCAAACGCGAGCAATAGAAGGAATAAGGTGGTGTTTCAATTTTCAACAAAGAAAATAGTCGTCTTTCAACCATATGATGTGGTTGGTAGTATTCAAGATAGATCCCTTGAAGTCGCAAAATATGTGCGGCAAATAGGTATTGATACTGTGTTCGTAGTACCACGCAATGATGGATATTTCAGCAGGAAAGCAAAAGAGAATGGGTTTAAGGTGTATAAGGTGTCTATCCGTAGACCTCCATATACTAGGACCGCTATTGACTACTTGATTCTTCTCGTTTGGGCGTTTGGGATTATTCGAGAGATTTTTTTGGCGTATCAAATATTGAAGAGAGAAGTTCCTGATCTTATTCAGATCAATGGATTCGTTTGTATTCAAGAGGCATTTGCTGCCATATTATATCAAAGAAGAATTTCTATCTGGAATCTGATAGGTACTACGTATCCCCGATTTTTGATTTTGTGTTTTTCCTTTTTGATTAGGTTACAAAAAAAACGTATATTTGTTTCAAGGAGACTGATACCCTACTACTTTGGTTACGCATCTGATGTGGTTATTCGGGAACCCGTGAATATCGACAAATTCAAACCCATAAAGCTTGAAACACCTCATCCTCTGATTCCAATAGAGCTTGACCCCTCTACAAAACTCATAGGATTTGTTGGATCAATTTCTCCTGTAAAAGGACTTGAATATCTAATACCTGCTTTTTCTAAAGTGATGGCTAAAATGCCAAGCACAAAATTGTTGATAATAGGTGGCAAATTAGAATCTCAAATTTCATATTACCGAAAGATTGTCATGTTGGTTTCCCAGTACAATCTTGACAATTCTGTCTTATTCTTGGGGCACATCTCTCATAATGAGCTTCCCTCACTTCTAAATCAATTGGATGTCTTTGTATCTTCATCACTTTATGAAGGAACTCCAGTCAGCATTCTTGAAGCAATGGCATGTGAAATACCAGTAGTTGCTACAGAGGTAGGTGGTGTTCCAGATCAGGTTGTTAATGACTTGACTGGTTTCTTGGTTCCTCCTAGAGATGTAGATGCTTTAAGCAATGCATTGGTCAACATGTTAAACGACCAAGAGCTGCGAGAGAAAATGGGATTTGAAGGGCGGAAACGGATTGAGGGACTATATTCGTTGAAGGGGTGCTTGGCTGCATATAGACGGGAATATGCCCTCCTTCTTTCAAATTCATGAATAAATCCGAATTTAGAAATACGCATACGATTGATCTGAAATCATTGTAGATACAATCTAATAATCGGTGTAAAGACTGTTTTTTCTTCAAAGTGACGGGCACGTATTGTAGATTTTATCTGCATATCTCTTCGTAGTTCTCCATCTGTCTTCAGCTTTAGTACCGCATTTTCTAAGGAGGTCAAGGAATGTGGATCTATGAGAATACCACATTCTGAATCCCCTATTATCTCTGTGTTTGCTTGAATATTGCTAGCTACTATACAGACACCTGCAGTCAAGGCTTCAATCATGACATATGAGCTCCCTTCACTAAGTGACGGTAACACAATGATATCAAAAGCCCTGAGATATTTACCTGCATTAGGTACATTCCCTAGAAAGGAAATGTTATCCTCCAATCCCAATTCTGATACTTTTCTTTCTAGACTACTTTCTAAAGGACCTGAGCCCACAATAATTAGACGGATGCTATTGTCATTCTTCATTAATCTGTGAACAGCATCGATGAGAAAATTGACGTTCTTGACATGGGTAAGTCTTCCAATATATCCGATGAGAAAGCAATTTTCCGACTCTCTCAGACCTAAAGATTCTCTAGCTGAGGTCTTTTCAAGAAGCTCATGAGAGAAGTTTTCTATATTGATTGCAGATGACACAATCTCCAATCTATCCCTATCTAATCCCAACTTAGTGTAGAATTTCATGATTTCCTGATTATTAACTAAGAATGTCGCTTTTCGATTATTCGCTAACCTAATCATGAAAATATGGAAAATCCATGTCAGCCACCACAAGATTCGAGTCATTATACCCTGACGTTCAATCTTCATTCTCTGTTCTCTCAAAGGATGGCCATGTATATGAACAATGATTTGTGATCCAAGAATCCAATTCATAACGAGTGCGATGATAAATGATGATGATAAGTCATGAATATGCAAAATGTGTCGATGATGTACTCCAGATAGTTGCCTGCTTATTCCCCCTATCCCTTTTACAATAGTTATTGGATTCGGAAAGTGAGAAATTGTATATAATTTCGAATTTCCCCTTATTACCTTAGGAGCATCGCTTTCTCTTGAGACCCTATCAAACTGTGGGTCATATCTGGTTATTCCCTCTTTGTGGACTATTCTTACATCAAAATCCTCGTCATTGAGAAATCTTGATAGAACTTGGATGAATCTAATAACACCTCCTCCACCAGTAACATTGCTGCCCGTTACTTGAAACACTATTGGTTTCTGCCGAGAATTCAACCTCAAGATTTTCCTCTTCTTTCTTATATTGTTTGAAATATCTAACAAACGAATTTCAGTATTAATTTCTTAGGAATCCTTTGAAATTCGTCTTTTTTGTCTAATCATAAAGGTCTTGAATTCCTCCCTATGTTTCGATATATAGATTAGTGAAATCATTACGCACGCTAGAAGAACAATATTCATACCGTTAAAAGTTAGGTATTCTAGAATCCCAACCTCCGGATTCAGTGGATCAAAACCAAACTGGATCTCCCAAGCATCGCTTATTCCATCCATATCACTATCCTCCGCGAGTGGATTGGTTCCATAAAAATTGATTTCCGCAGAATCATCGATTGTATCCTTATCGGTATCAGACGAATTGGGATCTGTTAGGTAAATAGAAACTTCTTCGTAATCAGTAAGCGAATCACCATCCGTATCTATTCGTGTCGGATCAGTATTATACTCAAAAATCTCTTGAGCATCAGTCAGACTATCATTATCTGAATCATAGCGGTTCGGATTGCATCTGAACTGGTATTCGATTAAATCCACTACTGAATCGTTATCGGTATCAATGTCTGCCCCCCATGACAATGGATTGAGCCCATATTCAAGTTCCCAATTGTCTGGCATTGCATCCCCATCGCTATCCGCTAATACAGGATTCGTATTGAATTGATAGACCTCTTGAAAATCTCCAAGGGTATCCTTGTCAGTATCATAACTTGTTGGATCTGTTCCTAGATAATACTCCTGAAGGTTAGTTAAGGAGTCCATATCAACATCAGCATCTGCTGAATCTTCTAATGGATTCAGTGAATATTGTACCTCCCATCCATCAGGCAATGCATCTGAATCTGAGTCGTTGTTGTTTGGATCAGTAGCATAAACAATGACCTCCTGATAATCTCCTAAGGCATCAAAATCGCTGTCACCATTAGTGGGATCTGTATAATAGATATACAACTCAGCATAATCAGACAATTTGTCTCTATCAGTATCATTGCTACTGGGATCGGATCCAAATTGAAAGATTTCCACATCGTCTTGGAGATTATCAAAGTCACTATCCTCATTTCTTGGTGATGTTCCAAAGAGAAATTCTTCCTTGTTTGTCAAGTGATCTCCATCTGGGTCTAAATCTGCATCATATGTCAATGGGTCGAGATTGTATTGAAGTTCCCATCCATCTGGCATATAGTCAAAATCACTATCTGCTAAGGAAGGATTAGTGCCATATTCATAGACTTCAGAATAATCATCCAAAGAATCGCCATCTGAATCTGTGGACCGTGGACTGGTTCTTAGGTTGAACTCCTGAAGATTTGATAACCCATCAAGATCAAAATCGACTTCACTGTCATATGTCAATGGATCCAAGGAATAAGTGATTTCCCACCCATCAGGCATCGCATCATCATCTGAATCAGCGCTATTCGGATTTGTTGAATACTGAACCAATTCAACCCAGTCATTAAGATTATCACTATCCGAATCTTTCATCAAAGGATTGGTTAGGTAATCGAAAATTTCCTCAGAATCACTCAAATTATCTTGATCAGTATCAACGGAGTTTGGATTTGTTGAATATACCATCACTTCGTTATAGTCACTAATCGAATCACCATCTGAGTCTTCTAGATTGGGATTTGTATGTGATAAGAACTCTTGAAGGTTCGATAGATTATCACCATCAGGGTCTTCTGTTGCATCATGACTATTCGGATTAGTGTGGTACGACACTTCCCAGGCGTCAGGCAATTCATCAGAATCGGAATCAAGAACAAGCGGATTTGTCTGGTAGACCATTAATTCAGAATAATCACTCAGCGAATCGCCATCGGTATCGTTCAAGAGTGGATTAGTACTGTATGTAAGTACTTCGAGAGCATCACTAAGTAAGTCATCATCTGAATCAGAATCATCAGGATTTGTATTTTGTTCATATTCCAGTAAGTTATCAAGTCCATCGTCATCCAAGTCATCACTGGAGTCATCCAGATTTGGATCCAATCCAACTTGTACTTCCCACCCGTCGGGCATTAGGTCAGAATCTGTATCATTCATTCCAGCATTTGTATGATAGAGATTGACCTCTTCAGCATCATTCAGTAAATCGTCATCTGAATCAGAATCATATGGGTCTAGGTCATATTCAAATTCAATGTAATTTATTAATTTGTCATTATCGGGATCTCCGTTTGCATCGTTTACTAATGGATTCAATGAAGTTTCAAGTTCCCAATCATCCGGTATGTTATCCGAATCGGTATCATTTGAATTCGGATTGGTTGCGTACTGGAATATTTCACTCCAATCATCAATGGTGTCTCCGTCAGAATCCGATGAATTTGGATTTGTGAAATATTGCATCGTTTCATTGAAATCCCCAAGTAAATCAGCGTCTGTATCATTCAGTCTTGGATGTGATAAAAAGAAATACTCCTCAAGATTGGTCAAACCATCAAAATCCTCGTCATCTCCTGAATCATCAATCCCTGGATCCAGATTGTATAATATCTCCCAGTTATCTGGCATGGAATCTGAATCTGAGTCAGTCTTAGTCGGATTCGTTAGATAAATAGTGACTTCGTCAAAATCACTTAATGTATCACCATCTGAGTCATTGGATTGTGGATTTGATTTAAGCAACCACTCTTCATAATTCGTAAGGTTATCAAAATCAGGATCTTCCAATGAATCATTCAATTTAGGATTCAAGCTATACAGGACTTCCCATCCATCTGGAATCATATCATAATCCGTATCCATATTTGTCGCATTGGTGAAGTATACTGTCAGCTCAATCGAATCACTTAGTGAATCTCCATCAGAATCTGACAAGTTCGGGTTGGTCGAGAGTAGAATTACTTCTTGATAATCATCTAGCAAATCGCCATCGGAATCCGACTTTGAGGGATTGGTATGATAAAGCATAACCTCATCCCAATCATTAATTTGATCTCCATCAGAATCATTTGTATCCGGTCGTGCTCCATTTTGGTATTCAATTAGATTTGTCAATAAATCTCCGTCTAAATCGTTGCTTGAATCGTTGACAAGGGGATTGAGGCCATACAAAATCTCCCATCCATCTGGTAAGTTATCCTTATCTGTATCGCTTAGAGTAGCATTGGTTAGGTATACATTGATTTCATCATAATCATCTAAATTATCAGAATCACTATCTGCTTTGCTAGGATTCGTATGGTAAACCATTAATTCTTCATTATCATTTATTTTGTCATTGTCCGTATCATTAGATTGTGGATTTGTATTGAGAAGAAATTCATTGAGATTGATTATTAAGTCATTATCTGCATCACTTGCTGAATCATTCATATTGGGGTCAAGAGAATGAGAAATCTCCCAATAATCAGGCATATTGTCATTGTCAGTGTCTCCAGAGAGAGGATTTGTAAAGTAAACAAATATCTCAGACCAATCTCCCACTGAGTCTGTGTCAGAATCTGTATTCAAGGGATTTGTACCATATAGGTAGTATTCATCGTAGTCTCCTATTTTGTCATTATCTGTATCATTACTTGTTAGGCTTGTTCCTAGTATGTAATACTCCATGGTATCATTAAGCATGTCATTGTCTGAATCAATATCTAGGGGATTAGAATCCAGTAAATATTCTAGTAGATTGTCTATCCCATCATTATCCATATCGCCAAAGGAATCATTGTATAGAGGGTCTAAGCCAAATGTGACCTCCCAGTCATCCGGTAGGAGATCCGAGTCAGTGTCATTCAATAGGGGATTGGTTGAGTAGATATATTCAAGAATATTGACTAGATTATCACTATCAAAATCCTCTATAGAATCGTCTGTTGATGGATTGAGATGATACAAGAATTCCCAAAAATCATCGATGCCATCAGAATCTGAGTCATTACTAAGTGGATTAGAACCGAGGATATTAACCTCGAATCCATCCAGCAACAAATCCGAATCTGAATCTTGATTTATTGGATTACATCCTTCTAAGAATTCTCTAAGGTTAGTCAAATTATCCGAATCCGTATCATTACCCGAATCAGCGTGGATTGGCGACAATCCAAACTGAACTTCCCATCCATCGGGCAATGCATCTGAATCTGTGTCGTTATTGAATGGATTCGTACCAAGAAGGAATTCGTTCAAATTAGAAAGGTCGTCATTATCCATATCTTCGTCGGAATCATAAACAAGGGGATTCAAGCCAACCGAAATTTCCCACCCATCTGGCATCATATCATAATCTGTATCGATTCTTTGAGAATTGGTTCCTAACATCTCTTCCTGTTGATTTGATAGTCCATCTAGATCATCGTCATCGTCTGTCGATATTTTGATGATGAAGCAATCCGACAATCCGTACATCATCATCCCTCCGTAGTTCATAGGGAAATTCGAGGAATCAGATACTCCTGCTATGAAGATATTCCTGCGATTATCAACTATGATTGCTCTTCCTCTGTCATTTCCCAGCCCTCCTACAAAGCGGGAGTACTCAAGTTTTTCACCAGTTCCGCTTAGTCTGAAAACTACGGAATCATAGAAGCCTCCTTGATATCTACCGTTAGGGTCGGTTTGAGGGAAATTTCTTGAGTCTGAATATCCAACGATATTCGCACAATCCCTGTTATCAATCATGATGGAAATGGACCTGTCATTTCCATACCCTCCAACATATGTGGAATATTCGAGGTTAGTGCCGTCTTTGCCAAGTTTGAACACAAAGATATCCCGCTTTCCATTGAAAGAAGAATCATAAGAATCAATTGACGGGAAATCTAATCCCTTTGTATATCCTGTAACATATGCATTGCCTAGAGAATCGATATCCAATGAATATGCAAAGTCATCTGTCGATGAGCCAACTACTGTGGAGTATATCAAATCTCCACTCGTTTTACTCAATTTCATAACGTAGCTATCAAAGTCAATACTCTCTTTATCTTTGATTTCATGTGTATTTTGGAAATCTTCGGAGTCTGTGTAACCTGTTAGGTAGATGTATTGTTCCCCAAGGGCAATATCCTCGCAATAGTCTTGAGAAGCTCCACCAGATAATGTAGAAAATATCAACGAGTTCCTAGAAGAATCTAGAGATAATATGAAGACGTCAGACACACCTCCATGATAATGTGTTTCCGAATTCACTATTGGAAAATCGAACGAACCTGTGTGTCCTACGATAAACACAGTGCCAGTTGAATCAACGGATATTGCTCTTGCGTAATCACCACTGCTACCACCTATAAATGATGAATGAAGAATTGTTGTAATTTGCGAATCCAGTTTGAGGATGAATGAATCACAAAAGCCTCCTTGATAGTTTTGCTCAAAGGAATTTGGTGACACTATTGGGAAGTCCATAGAGGCAGTATAACCAGTGATATATACCTGTCCAACAAGGTCAACATCAATAGACTCTCCCCTGTCCCAATTTGTTCCACCAATGAACGTTGTACACACCATTGTCCCATTGGGATCGAATTTGGCAACGAAGCAATCTAAATCATTCTCGGGATTGTACGTGTCTAAGCTGCTTGTTAGCTGAAAACTAGATGAATATGTACGTCCTATTGCATAGATGTATCCGTTGTAATCAATTGCAATATCCTCCAAAAAATCCCTATTTGCGCCTCCAAATACTGTTGATGATAGCAATGGAGCGATGATATAACTATCTACTGTTCCATCCGCGATATTGGCAAAATAGAAACATGTGTCATTGAGTTTATCAATTTTCAAATTCGTCTGAGAATGAGCTTCATTGAATTGTGGCGCATCATAGATAGCAACTTCCTGATCTCGAATATAATGTATCTTGTTGTTTAGTATTTCCAGGCTGTCTATTCCCCTAACGTTGAAACAAGCCTCGCTCACATCGGCCCCGTTTCGAACCTCAATACTTAACCCTGCGTTCGAATCAAGTTGGGAATAAACCAGACTAATGTCTGTCCAAACGTCTTTGTATACTATAGCAGAATAGGATTTTATGTTTCTATAAGTTCCACGTTCGCCAAGGAGAAAATTGCTTACTTGCTTTCTTGCGTATAGACCCTCTGGGGTCGATCTTTCTCCCTCACCAAACGTCCAAACGAGCATTTCTGACGAATTCTGATAGAGCAATATGATTTTTCCAATCCCAAATCCAATGAAGCCTGAATTAATTCGTCCATAAAATAAGATCTCAGTATTAGGGATTTGTCCTATATTCTCATAGAAAACTGCTTGAGTTTCATTCTCTATTCCTTTCAGAATAGCAACACGATCATTCTCTACAATATTAGTAACATCAGTTTCTACTACAAGAAATCCAAAGAATGAGCTTATCAATATGAGCCCAATAAGAAGAGCAACCAAATTTATCGAGGATGATCTCATTTTTTTTCCCTTGTTCACGATGCGAGTGTACTTTCACTTCTTATAATTGTCTTAGGCGAATCCAACTCCTGTACTTTAATTAGATATGAAAAGAAACAAGAAGGCTACCAATAATTCCTAAAGCACAAAGCAGGATACCGATTAGGATTCCGAGGCGTTCAAGAAGGTATCCCTTCTTCATCAATTCAACATCAGTATTCAGAAAACTAACGACCAGGGGCATGGAGATAACAACTCTTGTTAGTAGGCCTCCTCCAAAGTTGAACAAGATAAGAGGTACAAAATAAGCAACATGTGATATAATCAACAATAAGGCTAACGCTCCCTCAGATGGAGAGTTTCTCCTGATTAGGAGAGGAATGAGAAGAATCATGAATATGTAGATGGAATAAAAGAGATACAATTCAATTGGTGATTGAGGGATAATTTGTAATGAGGTCATAATATCTGGAAAGACAACAATAATGCCAACAAAACCAATTGCTAATGCGACTATCATGAAACTCAATACTCGGTAGGATACATTTCGAACAAATACTAGTTTTTCTTTTGATACTACGCGACTTACTATTTTTGTGAATCCAATTACTAGAGTAAAAAGCACGATAACTGCAACCAGAAAAATCGGACGGAATTCATAGGTGAAATTGGGAAATATGATTATCCGCGCTTGAAGAAGGAATTCTGCTATACCTACTGAAGAAAGCAGTGGATAGATGCGATATGTAAAGAAGCCTCCTAATTCAAGAGATAAATAGAGTGATATCCCGCACAGAAATGATGAGATACTTACTTTATGATTACCTTTGATTATATATCGTATTGGCTGTAACAACAAATACACAACTAGAATTAAGGCAGTCATCTGATGGAGCCCTGTAAGAAATGCAGCTACGGAGGCAAATAGGGAATCCACTAACCACTCCCTTTTAGAAGAGGTACCATCCTTTGATGTTACTTTTTCTAATAGCCAAATTGTGAGGAACATGAAGTATATTCCTATGACCGTAGCGTTTCCGATCCTTGAGAATTGAAGTAGAAGTGGTGCAAATGAAACTAGGAGAAGTAGGATTTTTGCCCTAATCGATTGCATTCTTTTCGAGGTATGAATTATCCATATTCCCAAGAAAATTTGAGAATTAAGAAGTGGAACAAGGAGAATCAGTGCTTCTATTGTACTAAGTCCAATAACATTCTGAAAAAATATAAGCTCAATAGCAAAGAAGAATTGAGTATATCCAAATCCTGAGATACCAGTATCCTGTTGTTCCAAGAACCAACCCATTGTATAGGTATCAACGCCCCATGGTCTTCCTAAGATAACAACAGGCATTATCACAATGAATAATGCAAATGTTAGAAAAGCCAGTCCTAAATATTCTCTTTGCTTCTCGTATAGAAAAGCAGCTAAAAATAACACAAAAGCCAGTACCAACAAAGCTGACATC
>JAEORG010000091.1 GCA_016841005.1 Candidatus Thorarchaeota archaeon
TAGTCACACATTTCATCATTTTTGTTGGTGAGGCAACAATTGACACATATCAAGAAGTACAAGATGAAGGAACGCTCTCTCTCTTTAGTTTAGATGAGCTTGAAATGAATAAGCAATCCATACTTCCTTCAGACTATAAGATGTTCTCAAAATTTAGGACTACAGATCATGATTTTCTTGAGTATCACGAGGCTGAATTGATACAAGAGGATGGAAAATACATTTTGAGTTATTATCGTGAGGGTATGACGTGAAGATAGGTGAGATTGAAATCACCCCTATAGCATCCGAGAGTATGGGGGTTCGTTCACTCTGTACGCATGTGAAGACTCCAGACATTTCAATTCTTCTTGACCCTTCTGCAGCCTTAGCGTATAGGAAGCCGTATGACCCGCACCCTGAAGAATATAGAGCACTGGATAGGGTAATTAAAAGGATTCAGAACCTTGCTGATTCTTCGGATATCTTGTTTGTATCACACTACCATTTCGACCATGTCCGATCTGGCCTTCAAGATTGGCATTACAAATTCAGTTCTAAAGAAGACCTATTGAGAATCTTCGGTGGTAAACGTATCTTTGCCAAGGATAATCGCGAAAAAATCAACCCCTCGCAAAGAAGACGTGCATTTTTCTTCGAAAAAGACCTGAAAGGGCAATCAGAAATCGAGTGGGTTGATGGAACTACAATATCTCTTGGAGATACTAAGCTAACATTCTCACCTCCAGTTCCACACGGACCTGAAAATTCCAGACTTGGTTATGTTCTGATTGCTATGATCGAACATAATGATATTCGATTTGTTTTTGCACCTGATGTTCAAGGTCCTGTTTATCGAAGAACGCTAAGCTACCTGTTAGGACTGAATGCTCGTGTGATGATAGTAGGAGGACCACCGCTATATCTAAAGAAATTCACAGGAAGTGAGATCCAAGAATCGTTGTATGCTCTTTCTGCACTAGCAAGTTCGATTAATCTACTTGTGGTTGATCACCATCTATTGAGGTCTCACGAATGGAATGAATGGATATCTCCAGTACACAATGCATCTGAAAGAGCAGGGAATGTGATATGCAACATGGCTGAGTTGGGAGATTTAAAACCGCATTATCTTGAAGCAAATCGGGAGGAACTATACGCTGAAGATCCTCCATCAGAGGACTTTCTAAACTGGTTAGCCACATCAGATGATTTCAAGCAACAGAATAAGCCTCCTATTTGATAAACTTTCAATGGAATACGATGTTAGGACATCATAGCTTTCTTTTAGGGGATAAAATCCCACAGAAGAACTAGAATGGAATCACATGATACAAAGATTGGCAATGATTTCGATAGTGGAACAGTGAAATATCTTCTAGGTGAATTAGGAGTCATAACATTGAACCTGATTGCTCAGGGATGTGAAACTGATATCGAAATAATGCATCTAAGTACAATAACACAGTCATGTCTGGATGTGAAAATTCCTCTCTTAGTGACTCTCTCTCTAATCACTAATGATGACGGCGTTTATTCAACCACACACAGAGGTGTTACAGTACTCAGAGAACTAACGGGTTGGAAGGAATGAAGCGACTAACTGAAGGTTCAATTTCACTGGTCCAAGACGGAAAAATATCAATTGAAGAACATCAAGAAAGTGCAGACATCCCAAACGGGTCTGATGTATTGATTATTAGGTCTAGAAGTGGTTTTCTACGTGTAATTCCTATTCGTGATGGACTTGCATATCAAGTACGTGTATCACTGGATCTTGCTTCATTCACACAAACTTCTAGGATATTATATGAAACCATTCGGACTATGAATCTGAAATTACTACATTCTACTGGATTCTGTCCCTTCGAGGATGTATGTATCTGGGAGGGATATTTCCTCGTAGAAAAGCGAGACAACATTGAAGAGTTCGTTGAATGGCTTCGCGGTCTAGAGGTAGTGACAGAAGTCGACCTTGTGACACTTACTATCTAAGATATGAACTAGTGGAGGTGAATGGCAAGAATGACTAATGATAATGGTCTGAACTCCACTAGAGAGATTCTTCAAAGATTCAAACATGCGGCAAGAGAGGCTGAAGAGAGTCTCATTAATGAAAACTATCAACAAGCCATGGCTCAGTTTTATGATGCAAGCCAATCTGCTGATGAGATGACTGAACGATTTCTTGTTTTATTAATGAAGACAGCTCCAAGTGATGCGCATCGTACATTGATTATTGAATTCTTGAGTTGGCGGTTACGTTATTTCGCTGCCCAATACGATTATCATCTGTCTGTTGCTCAAACACTTTCTGGTTTGCCAAGAGAGGAGTGGATTGCAAGGTTAGAAACGATACTGGTACTATCACAGAGTTTGGTGACGAAATTATTACCAGTATTGCAAGATACTGAAGATTCGACTATCGCATTTAGAATTCGTGAGCTTCTAGACGACTGGGTTCAAGGAATTCGCGAGCTTGTGGCAAAACTTCAGAGTTGGGGCATGGCAAGTGCACAGGCTGCACAAGTTCTGGAATGGGCACTTGACAACAATATTGGCTCCAACACAAATGATGTTTAAAACTCGTTTATTTTTTGGAGTTGCCCTCAACAAAAGCACTTGCTGCCTCAGTGTCTGCTAACTGATAATGGCTATCTACATAGCATATGAGATAATGGTCCTTGTGTTTGATGACAATAGGAGCTGGAAATCTCTTCACTTTCTTGAGTGCGTCTGCTGGAAGTTGCCATGAAATTGTTTCCTTACAGACCGGACATTGCAACCATTTCAGCCCTTCGTTCATCAATACCACCGTTCTATAGGTGCACAGTTAGAGTGTCGGAGCTGCAATCTCAAATAAAATGTTATCGTCCGCCTATCCTTGATTGCATCTCCAATATATTATCTGAAGTTACATGAATACTCAAGATTTTCCAATTTTAATGTTGCATGGGTAGACTCATCCTGTCAAGGCTATGTATTTGATGAGTGTTATTCGTCCAATTCCATATCCCATGCCCCTGGATCTTTAAGGTCTCTACTCAAAATGGGTCGTTTTCTACGTGTGATGTCATCAAGTTCCATCCTATCACTATCCACTATTAATTCAAGTGAATCAGGATCTAGGTAAGCTGGAATATGGCCTCGCTCAATCCCATTCTCAACGAGTTTTCGCATCTTTTGTTCATCTATGCCTGTACTCTCAGATAGACTCGTGATTGAAACTGCAACCTCCGATTCAAGTGATGCTCGAACGAAACCAGCAATCGCGAATGTAAATAACTCTCGGATTTTCTTAATACCTTCCTTATCCAAGACTCGTGTGAGCGCTGCATCAATGTACATGTCAGCGTCTCCAAAATGAAATTCATTTAGCATCAGTGCGAGGTTGATTAACTCTTTCGACTTACCACGAGTTGTTTCTGCTGCTGCATGAATAAGCTGTCTTGCTAGATCAAGATCGCCACCGATGATTGCACAGAACGCGCCATCGACAAATTTGGTAGGGTCCTTTTCTTCTTCAGCAGCATAAATGAAAGCCTCAGCTGCAATCTGAAAATCTATCTCGAATTTTTCATGTTCTCCCTGACGGATCCAAAAACGTCCTGCATCTTGCATAAACTCTGCTGCCTTTGTGTAACGATGAGCAAGCATGGCATGCTCGTACGCTCTTTCATACGCTGTTGCAGATTTTCCGAAAAACTCCCATTTGAACCAACATCTTGCTGATGCTAGGAACATCTCCATTGCATCTTCATTTCTACCCTCTTTTGCTCTCTCCTCAGCGGCTTCTTCAAACTTACTGCAATCTTTCTTATCCATGCTACATTGAGCTCCAGATTGAGCTTTTAATATAAAAGGCATCTAAATCTTTGGCTAAAATAAAATGGGAGAGCCGCTTGAAGCGGCACTCATCTAACCGAAGTGATTGCGCCGTCCCTCATTCGAACGGTACGTTTTGCGTGCTTGGTTAATTCCTCGTTATGCGTGACCAGAACAACTGTCATTTTGCGATCCCTATTCAATCTGGCAATCATCTTCATGATAGTTTCGCCAGTATTAGTATCTAGATTTCCAGTTGGTTCGTCGCAGAACAAAATGGGGGGATTGTTAACTAACGCCCTTGCAATTGCTATTCGTTGTTGTTCTCCTCCTGAGAGCTGCATAGGTCTATGGTCTCTTCGTTCGAGCATGTCGACCTCTCGAAGTACTTCTAATGTCATTTCCTCCTGAGTTTCCTTACGAAGCTCCTCATTTGGCCATAGAACTGCTTCTACATTCTCGTATGATGTAAGGTCGTCAATCAGGAGAAATGATTGGAAAACAAAACCAATCTTCTCAGCACGAACTTTGGGAAGGTCTCTTTCACTGATCAGAGTGACATCAACACCATCCAGTAGGATTCTTCCGCTTGATGGTTGTTCCAATCCGGCCATAACATGAAGTAGTGTTGATTTGCCACAACCTGATGGCCCAACGACTGCAATGAATTCCCCGGGCATTATTTCCAATTGAATATTTTTTAGAGCGGCAACAGTGTTCTTACCTCTGCCATATTCTTTGTCAACATTCTCGACGCGAATGATTGGATTACTCATTTTATCATTCCTCCCTGAGCGCCTTCATTGGCGGAATTCTCATTGCTCTGGCTTGAGCGAGTGCCAAACCTGGTATTTGTAGAATCACGATGTAGAATAGAGTAGTAAGCATAGGACCTGCCTCGATAACTATCCAATCTCTCATCTGCTCAAATAATGCAGTTGATCCAAAGTATGCAATAAAACCAAGAACCTCTATACTAAGTTGGAAAACAATCAGGAAAGCGGTTATTGATACCAATATAACCTCTCCAATTAATAGAATCATGATTTCTGAATTACTCCAAGACACACATTTGAGTATAGCAATATCACGGCGTCTAAACTGTGCTATCAAAATCGCATAGATTGTTGCTACTACGAATGCCATGAACAATGAGGTTAATGCTAAACTAGGCACATCTAAACCTCTTGCTACATATACATACAACATTGCATAGATTACGATGAAGAATAGCACCCTTTTTCTGGCGCGAAATGCAAATCTGAAACTCTTAAACAGAATCCTTAGATTCAATCTTTTACTCATCTCCGTAGCGGCGTGTTATCCGTTTCGTGAGAATTTCGCTTAATCTGTGTTTCGGGTATATTTCTATTGCCATGAAGAATTAGCCAACTACTTAGTTAAGTCGCTTCCAACTTGCTCATGTACTGGTAAGCCTTCCTTAGGCCATAGCTCTTTCATAAGGAGATCGCGAATAGCAACACGAATTGCTTCGCTCCTTGATGGATACATGCCAATCTCGACTAATCTGTCAAGCCCTTTCACATATATCTCACTCATTTTTACAGTAATAAGGTCCATTGGCATCCTCCCAGTATGTGGTTTGGCGCAAATCTGTTGATATAATCTCTTTGCAACTGTATGTTTTTCTGACGAAAGTCGCGCCATTCCTCGGGGGTATCCAGTCCGAAAAAGGCTATATAGAGTCCAATCCTTCAAACCTTGTAACACCGTAGATGTTAGTGCGAGTTTCCACTCAAATTCTATCCAGTACGAGGAAAACTGTAATGAGCGATACTTTCGACTACATGAGAAAAATCTGCATGATTGGAGCAGGTGGTAGTGGAAAGACAGCTATTGTAAATCGTTTCTTGACACAGAAATTTTCTGAGCAGTATATTGTCACTATTGGAAGCCAGTTTGCTGTAAAGACTGTTGCAGTTCAGAACAGTCATGGGGATACAGTACGTGTCAAACTATTAGTTTGGGATCTGGCAGGACAGGAACGATTTGATTTCATTCGGACGAGCTATTACAAAGGTTCCAAAGGTGCTCTCTTGGTATTTGATGTAACAAGAAAGAGTACATGGAAAGAACTACCTCGTTGGTTAGAGGAAATTGATTCTGCTCTGGGCCTCCGTGTTCCTGTTGTACTTCTAGCCAATAAGGTCGACCTTTTTGACGAGAGAGTTATTACAAAGGAAGATGCGCTTCAGTTTGTCAAAGAGAACAATCTAAATGGATACCTCGAAACGAGTGCGTTAAGCGGTCAGAACATTGATGACGCATTCCGAATTTTAGCAAGGGCTACACTTGTCTAACTTTTCATATTAGCTCTACCAAAACACACTATAATATCAACTTACACGCAAGCTTCAACAGAATGCACTATTTACGATGTGATTTTGAATGGAAGACAAACTAAACATCAAATTCCTAGAGAACTTGACGAATGCTTTTGGACCAAGTGCACATGAAACTGAAGCACAAAAAGTCGCTCATGATTACGGAAAACAATACGCTGAAGAAATTCTCTTTGATGGTCTTGGTTCTGTTGTCTTCAAGAGAGGCAACAAAGGACCCAAAATTATGCTTGCCGGCCATGTTGACGAAATAGGCTTTGTCATAACTGAGATAACCAAAGAGGGCTATATGAGATTCCACCAATTAGGCGGTTGGTGGGATCAGACACTACTCACGCAAGAAGTAGTTATACGCCCCTTCAAAGGCGGAGCGAAGATTATTGGTGTAATTGGTGCACCACCTCCGCATGTTCTTTCTCCCGAGCAACGAACAAAAGTAGTTACGAAGGATCAAATGTACATCGACATTGGATGCGCATCAGATAAAGAAGTAAAAGAACTCGGAATTCGTATTGGCGACCCTGCAGTCCCCTTAGCCTACTTTAGAACAATTAATCGATCTCAGAAAGAGAAAGACGAAGATGATAAAGACGCAAAGGAAGTGACACGTGAGGTTACACTTGCAGTTGCGAAGGCTTTTGATGATAGAATAGGGGTCTTTATAGTTCTCGAAGCTCTTCGAAGATTATCCGAAGAAAAGATCGATCATCCCAATACTGTCTATGCAGTTTCAACTGTGCAAGAAGAAGTTGGTCTTCGCGGTGCTCGAACTGCTGCACAGATGATTAAACCAGATATTGGATTTGCGCTTGATGTAGACATCTCTGGAGATTCACCTGACTCTAAGGGGCTTGTTCAAAAAATGGGGAAGGGTGTATCAATATCTGCTGGAGATGGGTCTATGATACCAAATCCAAAACTGAGAAAGTTTGCATTAGAAGTTGCTGAAGAGATGAAGATTAAGCATCAACCAGCATTCCTGAAGGTGGGAGGAACTGATGCAGGCGCTATACATCTTACTGGTATGGGTGCACCATCATTGTTTCTGGGCATTCCAACTCGATATATACACAGCCATCATGGGATGCTTGATTTAGAGGATGTGGAGAACGCGGTTGTACTTCTTGTCGAGCTCATAAAGAGATTGGATCAAGAAACAGTTGAGAGCTTCACAAAGCTGTAGAAACTAGAAACAATAGAACCTATCAGCCTAGCAACGAACTAGGCTGATGTTCTCTTTTTGATTTTATTTAACGTTCACGCTTTCCTTCGATGAATTCATCAACGCGTCTTCTAGCCTCGAAGTCATCAATCTGGTAGCGGGGGTGTTTGAAGCTGTAAGAGCTAATACTTGAGAGTTCTCCACCTATTCCTCGATCAAGGGCAATCTTGACAGCCCGGGCAACATCAATTATAACTCCTCCACTGTTTGGTGAGTCTTGTACTGAAAGCTTCAAGTCAAGATCTATTGGTAGGTCACCAAAAGCCTTGGAACGCATACTAATGTAACAGACTTTATTGTCCTCAAGGAATGGGACATAATCACTTGGTCCAATCTTGGTCGGAAGTTCGTAATCGACACAACTTGTGACTGCTTCAGTCTTACTGATTCGTTTTGATGCGAGTCTATCCTCAACTTGCATATTTTCAAAATCAGTATTTCCGCCAATATTTAGCTGATATGTGCTCTGCATGATCAGGCCTCTTTTGTCAAAGAGCTGGGCGAGAACGCGATGAAGAATGGTTGCACCGAGTTGGCTTTTAATATCGTCTCCTGCAGCTGGGAGTCCTTTCTTTTCAAAGGCTTGAGCATGTGGGCTGTTTGGATCTGAAACAATGAATTCTGGGAATGCATTGATGAATCCCACTTCTGCTTCAATCGCCGCATCTGCATATATTCTCGAAGCTTTTGCACTACCAACAGGTAGGTACGAAACCAACATGTCTGCTTTGGCCTTCCTAAGCTCCTCTGCAACATCGACAGCTTCCATTTCATTCTCATCGTAAGCAAAGAATGATTCTCTCATATGTGGAGCAACACCATCTGAAATAGGCCCTGGAAGAACCTTCACACCCGTCTTGGGAACATCTGGTGCGAATTTCATACAGCAGTTTGGCTCAACCCACATTGCTTCTGCGATATCAAGGCCAATCTTCTTCCTATTCGCTTCGAAAGCGGCGACAAACTTCAGGTCCTTAGGATAATATCCACCAAAGTCTACATGCATTAGCCCTGGCACTTCTTCGTCAGCTTTTGCATTTCTATAATAGTGAGTGCCCTGTATCAATGCTGATGCGCAGTTTCCTAGACCTGCAATTGCAATCCTTACGTCACCCATAGTATCACCTTGTCCACTATTATATGATGAAAGAATAGTTGGAACTTTTAATACTATCGCTGTGGGTAGGAGAGTTATTTTCCAGATTCTTCTTCTTTATCTTCTTCAATTTCTGGTATATATTCTGAATAGAGAAGTTTCTTAGCAGAACTGACTGTTTTTGGACCAATACCTGGAACATCTCCCCAATCATCTACATTCCGGATTGCATCAACTGGCGTCCCAAATTTTTCTAGGAGTGCTCGAGCTCGGACAACATTCACACCTGTGAATCCGGCGATGAAGAATTCTTGTTCATCATTTTGAGAATCGAGTCCCTTACGTGTACGAATCACAGGTAATCGCTGTCCTGTTTTGTCTTTCAATGTCCCTCCGTCAGTTATGACACCGTAGAGAAGTCCTGCTGAGTGAAGGGCATTGAATCCTTCTAGAACAGAGATACCTCTCTCCCTGATACTCTCAATTAACGCATCAAGGGCTGATGGGTGAATGAAACTCGTGCGTTCCATTGTGACGAGGAATGGCTTATTTTTTGTCTTCTTACTACTAAAAGGAATGTAAATACACCCCTTCATAGGATCACGTCTAATCGAAAGAATGTTCTCTATCAAAACGTAGGGTTTGTCATATTCAAGAAGAGCATCTAGTTGCTTTGTAAGACGTGGAACACCTGCCGCACTTCCCTTCAATGTATTTACTAAGTCATTCACAGTCTTCCTCTCAATCGCTACTCCTTCAGGACCAAGGACATCTCCAATCGGTATTTTTTGGATCACATATTGAATGCCATCTTTATCTAACATCTTCATCAGATGCTTGACTGCGTTTACACCCTTTCCTCCAGTTTCATGGATATCGATAACCACTTGAGGAACATTACCAAATAGATCAGTTTGCATTACTACTCCTCATCAAACATAGTCATAACTGCAGCCATAGAAACTTCTCGTGCGAGATTAGCATCTGCTGCAGAGCCAATGACTACGACATCATCATCTTCCACCCTGAGGCTTTCCATAATAAGGAGCGCTTCATCTTCGTATTCAAGTAGAATATTGTAATCATCTGGGGGCATTAATAATAATCCGTTCTTCTGTACTAATGTGGTTGCTCCAGACTGGCCATATCCTCCCTGGATAATCGCTTCATCTCTTTGTCGAACTCCATCTGTAATGAGATATGCTCTTCCTTTCACTAGATTAGCGAATGCATACGAGTGGACAACTAATTCACCTAGATTAAGCGATAACCCGAGTGGAACATCTTCAGAGATTCTATCAAAAAGGTCTTGCCCCTTTCGGGTCAATTTCTGACCTTGCTTTCCTTCTGCAGTAATGTATCCTGCTTCAGAGAGCCTTTTGAGAAGGGTACGTGTACTTCCTTCTCCCACTGACATTCTGTCCCTAAGCTCATATCTTCCCAAAGGTTGCTCTCTACCAATCATCATAAGAGCAACAGCAACATGATGAGGTTTGAATGTTGGTGAAACCTTCCGATCCGCAGGTTGTGCGAGATTGATAATCTCTTGTAACCAAGTCACGTTCTCACAAGCTCCACCTATGGTTCTTTCTTATTCTTTTTTATTCTTCTCCCTCAAGGGTGAGACTCATGTTTTCTGTTTCTACTAATAGAAATGAGAACTGCTCTCTGACAATCTTATGTAAGCGAGGGACAACAGTTGCAAAAAGGATTGTATTGGAGAAGACATGCACTACCATAAAGACACTGCCTGTTAAGATAGCTAACCAGTATGGGATACCAAAAGCTGTCGAGTACCCAACATTGGTTACCATATCGAAGATTAAAGTCACCATGAGGCCGATAAAACCAAGTTCACCAGCTGAAAAGTTATTGGTTCTCATGGGGTCTTTCGACTGTCCTGCAATGGATCCTGTAGCAACAACAAAGAACCAGCCTATAATCTGGGCAATCCAAATCTGAGGTATTAGCCCCCCCCAAGGATTGATTGAACTAAATATGACTGACATGATGATTGTGGACCAGATACCCATGAGTGGGCCAAAAGTGTATGCTGTTACGAAGAGAATTACTGTTCCAAGTTCTACATTAGGGATAAAGACTACAATGTAATTACCAACAATAGCTAATGCTGTCATAATCGCAGATATTGCCACCCATCTGCTACTTCCCAGTGATAGTCCTCTTCGTAAGCCCATCATAACCTTCTCTCTATCTTCTCTTCACAAGTAAGAATCCAGCTATAACTACTACACCAATAATCATGAATACTGCGGCCCAGACAAATGGAGTTAGAGGGCTTGATGTACCTGAGAACTCTAATACAAGTGAGTAGGGCACTCCAAACGAATAAGATGTATTGGCAAAGATCAGGATGCCAGTGGATGTATCATATGCGAGTTGAGTTCTTTGTGGTTCTCCAAATCCTGATTCGTCTTGTACATAGTCGAAGGTGATACAACTGTAGACATTTCCGTTCACTGTAACATCTTCAATGGCAGACACCATTGTGCCATTCAGATAGTTTCCAAAAGTACGAAATGCTGAATTCATTGCCAAGAGCTGTAGATCTTCAAGATTATCATTTCCGATTTCAATGAATAATCCTGGTAGGAACGGAGTCAAACCAAATACTCCCAAAACGAGGTCATTTGCAATGTCTGTATCATTTGCTCTCCAAGTATGATTTCCAAGGGTGATCGTGCCTTCTACGTCATCATTAATTGATTCTATTGTAAAGGTCATCATGCTATCAGCATCTGCCAACCATTTCCCTGAACCAGACCAGAAAAGAGAGAATGGCGCATCTGGGGACTCAACAATCACCCATGACACAGTTGTATCCACTGCCAAAGCGTTACTATATTCGCCAAGTGCAGATACAGGTAAAATGAATACAAGTGTAAGAATTATTGGAATTGCTATCATTTGCTTTTTCATTGCCTTCGATTTCTCCTCATTGTCGCTACTTGAAGTAAACCAAGGAATGTTGCTCCAACAACTGAAATGACAAAGACTCCTCCGTATAGGCTTGTATCAATTGATTCCTGAGTAGGTGTGACAAAGTTAGACGAGGTCCTTCTCCAAGTTATCTTATCACCTGGTTCCACGGCCATCAAATTCGCAGCCATAGGCGCAAGCTCGTCATTAACCCAGAATTGCCAATACAATCCATCCTCAATATCATTTGCCACTCCGCCTATGGAAGTCACATATGCTAGGTTACCATACCATTCTACAGTAACATTATCACCATATGCTGCTTGGGTGACTTCAAGGACAGAGGTTCCGTTGATACCAAAGAATGTTTCTTGAATGCCATTTCCAAAGTCTATCTCTAGAACAACAGAACTTTCATTGGTAAAAGGTACATCTTGAGCAGCAACATGTGATGTAATTGCAACAGGACTGATGAATAGGATAATTGCAAAGAATCCATACCGTGCTCGAGGGGTCAGCATTCCTTCCTCCGTAGGATATGTTATCCTACGAGATAAATTCGTATATAATTCTTACTAAATCTGAGAAGATATGGAATTGTGAACCGACCGAGTACAAGAACTCTGCAAGGGGACCTTAGACCCAAAATGGGTTCTATTGAACGAACGAA
>JAEORG010000092.1 GCA_016841005.1 Candidatus Thorarchaeota archaeon
AACTGATGAAGAGAAATTTTATTGTGATTTATTCAAAGAGGGAAACTCCGTACTTATGAGATTGATATCTGACCTTACAGAAGATATAGTCTATTCTGGGCTACTAGTCCAGTTGTTCAAAGGTATGGAGATCCAACACGCTATTGACCATGTTGACCAAGTTTTTGCAGATATTATTTCAAACCGATTTACTGATGGAACTGCAGAGGAGAAAATAAGGTCATTTGAGAAAATACACAGCAAGTTGCATGAGCTAATCAGGGAGTATACTTGAAGACAAGTATGAAATAGATTTCAGAATCGGGGATTTAGAGTGTTAGTTTAATATACGTTCTTGGAGTGATTTCAATTTAGAGGGTAAATACTTTAGGTGAAGAATTAGAATGTCAGTAGTCTGTCCAAAGAACTATGGATTGTGTGGGGTTGATATTGATTATGACCCTGATAGATTGTTTGTATTAATGCCATTCAATGAGCAAGTTTCCCCGCAAAGTTTGTTTTTTGATGTCCTGCAACCGTTACCGGGTTGGGATGTTCATAGAGCAGATTCTGACTTGAGTAAACCTGAAATATGGTGCAAAATCTGTGCAAACATACAAAGTTCACGAGCTGTCATTGCTGATCTTTCTGGAGCCAATCCTAATGTCTTTCTTGAACTCGGATTGACTTGGGGATTTGGAAAACCCTTCATACTGCTGACACAGGATATTGATGATTTGCCTTTTGACACTAGGGGGTTTCATGTCATAAAATACGTTAGACATAATTCTGAAGTTGATAATCCCAAAAAAATTAGGGCTGATATTTCAAGAGTACTAAAAGCATTACCTCCACTATCCGTTAGTCATACACTATCAGTAATGCGATCTTCTGATAGTACTACAAAAAATATGCATGCCAAAGACGACAGTATTCATGATAGTGAGCAGACAGATCAAAAGCAAAAGTCTAGGGATCGTAAACTTCGCACAAAAATCAATGATGAAACTACATTCGAAGTGGATGTTTCAGATTTGCAGTCAGCGCTGACTGCTGTCAAAGAAATTGATGAGATGAAGAGATTATATGAACTTAACCAAATTGTTAACAAACTCAGAGTTATATGCGAAACAGAAGATGGTGTCATCTATTTTCCATCATATAATGAGGAAATGGCAAAAGCAAAACAACTTACTTTAGCAGCCGCTGCTTCATTTCCAGTAGGTATTCCTCTGGAGTTTCTAGATAAAATGATAAGAATACCTCGAAGGAATATAATCGCTTACTGCAACAGTAAAAACAATCCTACTTCTAGGTATTTGAGGATTGAAGAGAATCAGGTTTTCATTAATCCTGATGGGGTTAGTTGGATATTCGAACTCCTAAAGCAAGATGGTTTTATTGAGTCATGAATTCATTGATGGTTATAACCAGACCTTTCCAGTGATATTTTGATTGTTCGTGATTTCTATGTCAATAATCGATAAATTGTACAGCAAATGAAGTAGTCATTTTATAATTCCTAGCCAATACTGGATCGTCTTTTCATCGGTCCCCTCTTCCGCGGCTGCTAGAAGTGTTTTCAAATCTGCGGCATCTCTAATCAATACATTGTCTGTAGATGCATCTTTCTTCTCAGCATCGCTTACAGTCTGTGATGTAATAACTACCCCAACTACTTCAAGCCAGCAGATTTTCTCTTGCATCACCTTAGTTGCAGTCTTCATCAAGCCAATTTTGTCTCGGGGACTGCCTGTTGTGCATTCCAGCAAAGCCAGTTTTTCATTATTATCTAAAACTATCATATCCATTCCAGATATTTTGAATCCTCCAGTCCATATTGGAGCGAAACCGCAGGATGATATAATACTCACAACAATTGATTCGAAGAGGCCAGAGTCACGAATTAGTGAAATCTGGTTTTCAAAATCATCGATTGTGAGATACTTTGAAACCTTTTGAACATCAAGATTGTTCAAAATAGCCCACATGGGATTTGCTATTGGAAGATTTCGTACACTGCCGCTATCTATTCCAAGACGACCTTCAAGAGATATAGTGAAATCAACTGATATTGCATCCTTAGCTTCTCGTGGCACTTCAAATGATTTCTCGATTTCGAGAAAATCCGTGCCAATCGTGGATCTCGTGTAACCTATTCTTCGTGGTTTGAAAGATATTACACTTCCGTCTTGATTATGAAAAACGGCTGAGAATTGAAGTGCTTCTTCAATGTCTGGTGCGCATGTTACTTTGACTTGGACCTCGTTTTTATGGTAATACAAATTAGCGAGTCTGATATTAGATGGAGCGACAATTACCACTCTGTTTTGGTTGATGCTTCGATACTGAAAACCAAGTAGTTTCTCTGTAAGTTCCTCGAGTGAAGACAATTGAAGTTGGGGATTTAACTCCAGCTCTTGTTGATAGTAGCTTTCATGACCCTGAGGTGATTCATTCACATCAACATGTCCATCAAGCAACAATGACGTTGTATCAGCAAAAAAGTTGTTGTAGGTTCTTCCTCGAAGAATCACTGCAAAATCCCAGTATGGCTCATCTTCATCCAAGAAACCAATTTTTTTGCCTTGGATATTCATTGACCCAGTAGTTAGGGAACTCATCAACTCGCTGATAGAATTGAATCTGACAATCCTTTCTACTACTTTCAGAAACTTTCCATTCCAAAGAACGGTTTCAGATTCATTCTTCATATTGGAAAGAAGGTGAATTACTGCAATAGATTGCTCGAAACCGGATCCCCTATCTGCAAACAGAATTCTGATACGAATACTCTTATACGAGGAACTGAAAAGATTTGCATTTTTGATGAACTCTCTTAGATTCTGATTCATATTTTTCGCTCCTCTTGTCAATCATCAGAATTGAGATTAGGAATTACTTCGCCTAAGACCCAATTAATCCCTGCTTCTGTGAGTGTATAGCCTTCATCACAAGCAGTGAAGAATTCTCGAGATGACTCTCTTTCTCCCCTCAAATGACGATTTGCAGTCTTTTGTAAAACTCCAGTTTCTCTGACTATATCTACCTCTCTTTTTCTAAGAGGATAGACACGCAATAGAGATAATGCAACACGATATTCAGGTTTTTTAGGTATTTCACCTAGCTTGAATTCATTTTCCACTTTAATCCATAAATGAACAGTGGACAATTTCATCTTTTCTGCTGCTAAATCATTTTCAAGGTTTTTATCCAGAATTGGAATTCTTTCGAGTAACCTACGAACGGCTTTGTACGCTTCGTCAAATTGCTCTGCATCGGATAGTGAAATATTTTCTACACGAATCAGTGTTTCTGATTTCGTTACATCAATGCTGACTTTGGGTTTATCTTCATCAGTCATTTTCTCAACCTTTGTTTTCTTGTTCATTAAGAATTTCGGGCACGCCAGTTCTCAAGGCGTAAACTAGACCCTCTTCTGTGAATCGATAGCCAGTGTCCTTGCATTTTTCAAAATGGCCAATGTACTTTGCAGTAGATTCTTTCGATCCTGTAAAGACTCTTGATACATTTCCTGTGTTAATTCCACCCCACTCATTGGAAACGTCCGTTGCACCCAAACATTTGTTGAAGTTAAGAATAAGGGATAGCATGACTCTATGATAATCGCTGTTTATTCCTGTTTTTGTTAAGTTACCATCAGTCAGTTGATAGTGGTCTATTATCTTCTTAATGGCTTCTTCCAGTGCTGTTTGAGTTTGAATTGCAGTACATATTGCATTTAGCCTTGAATAGAGATCAATCACTTTCTCGTTTTGACGAGCAGTAACTCTTATCGTGAGATCTCCGATTTTCCTTTCAAGCACCGTTCCTTCGAAAAAATCTTCAGATATCTTATATTCCTCCTACGTAATTTAGTTGTTTTGTTCTTCTATCTGATAATATGTTCACACTATTCTGTATTAATGAATTCTTCAAGAATTCCTGAAATCCCTGGTTCAGTTAACATCCACCCATCAGTGCATCGTTGAAACCAGCCGGATAGAGTTCCCTGTCTTCCTACAAGAATGTTGCCTACAGATCCGGATGACAATCCTGTTTCATTCTCGATATCGACAGGACGTTTGCAGTCTGGCCATGCCATGAAAAGGGAGAGCGCAACTCTA
>JAEORG010000093.1 GCA_016841005.1 Candidatus Thorarchaeota archaeon
AGGTTCTAGCATTGCAGCTTTACCTGATGTACCTCCGCGTATCTCGTCGCGTTTCTGGTCTATTGCACTCATTTTAGAGAGAGGATTGAATTTATCGACTCGACTCATTCATTTCCCTCCTCGAAATACGCAGCAATGTCTTCATTGTAATGACGTAGATTGTCTGGAATATACTCTGTAAGAAATTCCTTCACGATATGATCAGGATCAAGTGATAGTCCATATCTTTTGAAGTATGTCAGAACATTGACAACATCGCGACGGAGAAGATTCTCTGCATGCTTCATGTCAGCCCAAGGATTGACATGATAAGCTTGAGGCATATCAATAATCCATGGTTGATCTTTCCACCAGAGAATATTGTATGCACTCAGATCCCCATGGACATAATGGACATCTCTATACATGATGAGATAATCATCAAGGATTTGATAGAGAACAGTCTCAGGATCTTCGAGCTCCACATCCTTTAATTGCGGTGCAGGATCAATGCCATCACCTATGAATCTCTGAGTCAAATAGTACCCAACTCGTCCAATGGGAGTCGGAACACGCATTCCAGCCTTGAAACATGCTAGAAGCAGGTCGAATTCCTTTGCAGCAAGAACCTGCATTCGCCCAGGAGCATAGAAGCCCTTTGATTTCTTGGCTTGAGATGTGTTCCAAAGTCTGAATGCTTTCAGAATAATTGGATGGTCTTTATGATATGCAACAAAGATTGAAGCTTCTTTTCCTGCATTCAATTGATACACAACATCTGTCGCAAGCCCAAATCGAACTGCATCCTCCTTGACCTCACTCAGAGTGATTTCACTTATTTGAACTGTCCAGCCACGTTGAGACCCTCGTTGACCATCTCTCTTGAAGGAAATAGCGCTGGGCTTTTTTGGATTTAGTTTCTCCACTACGCCAGCCATTTCAGAACACCTCACTACGAGAGAAGCTCGAACTAACAGATGGACTAGGATCATATAACTCAATGATTCGCTTTACAGTGAGTTCTTTGGATTGTTTGATGTAAGATCCATCTTCCTTCCGACTGGAATCTACCTTTGCTCTGTGGGTCCTCTTCTTCAGACCCTGTTTGCTTAGTTTTGTTATATGCAACTTTTGTTACACTCTCATTGACGAGTAATACGCACCTTATGTTCATAGCACAAAAATTCTAGAGAGCAGAAACCAACCACACACGTTGTAGTTCATTGAGACTTCACACACGATGCGTGAATTGCATGAAGAATACAAAGAAGCAACAGATGAAGATTATACATCTTCAACGTAGGTGCTGGCATCCACTGTTACAATCACTAATCCGTTCATAGATACATTCGCACCTCCGATTCCATTAAATCACATTTCGTCGTTCCAGAGAAGTATATAGGCCTTGCGGTTTCAGCGAGATTTCAGCTAGGTCGCGTCAATTCGAACCTCTTCGTCTTCAGCTTTTATAATCTGGACAGGTCTTGTTTCATCGACATATTTCCAAAGTAAGAAAGCACCAATCAGACCAAGAACAGAAGCCAACCAAAAGGGAACAACTAATCCTTCTATGAGAACTGGTCCAATTGGAATTAGAATCAAAGAGAAGTACGCAAATAGTGCACCGCCCACGATTGGACCAACAGTAGCACCAGCATTGAAGAATGCCTGAATGGTTCCGAATAGTTTACCTCTAAGATTCCATGGTACAACATCTGCTTGTATTGCACGCATTGCAGGTTGAGATGATGACATCGCTGCACTCTGTGCAATCCAAATTGCACTCGTTTCAGCTAGTGTTTTAGTGAGAGGTAAAGCACCTAAGCTGACTCTTGACGCCACTGCACCCCAAACAGCAAGTCCCTTTCTTCCCTTTCTATCAGCATACCGTCCAGCAGGAATTGAGAAGAGCATGCCAATTGCACCAGCTCCAGAGATAACCAAACCAATGAGTCCAATATCAGTAGTGATTTTACTCATCAAGAAGAGTTGAAAAATTGGTTGACCTAAACCCATAGCGATTCCATTGAATAAGGACATCATGTAGAGTGCATATATCATTTTACGAACCTTTGGAGTCATCTGAGAATTGTTTGTGGGATTAATGATTGGAGGTGATTCCTGTTCTTTAGGATTTGGAGTCTCTTGTGCGTCCTTCTGCTCATCGCCGATAATACCGGGAGATGTTTCTTTCAAAATGATTGCTGTAAGAAAGATTGCAGGAAGTACAATTAGAGCACCGACATAATAGGGAACTCGGAACACATCTGGTACTGCAAGAAGTAACACATCTCGACAAAAGTTGTAAAGCAGACCACCTACACCTGGTCCTAGAATAACGCCGAGATTTGACACCATCATATATAATCCAAGACCTTCACCCCTACGGCTTGGTCCGACAAAACCCATCAGAGCTGCATCA
>JAEORG010000094.1 GCA_016841005.1 Candidatus Thorarchaeota archaeon
AACTCATCTTAGAGAATGACATATTCAAGTATCTCAAGAATCCTGATGGTAGTAGGAAAGAAAAGGCTGGATGGAAACGTTTCGGATTCCCACTATTCTACCAATCAGATATACTTGAAGTTCTTGACGTCCTCACGACACTTGGAGTGAAAGATGAACGGATGCAAGAGTCGATAGATCATGTCTTGGGTACTAGAAATGCACAAGGAACATGGGACCTTAAGGACACTTTCAATGGCAAGATGTTCTGTGAAATAGATGAAAAGAATAAGCCATCAAAGTGGATCACACTCCGAGCAGCTCGAGTACTTCGCAGATATTTCTCCTAGGTTCTATCTGCGTTCCTCAGGAATGGTAACCTTGTACCCCAGGTTTGATGGATCTTTACGCATTTCCATAAGACCATGACCAAGTCCATAACAGAAGACTGTTGGTTCAGGAGTAATCTTGATGAAGACGAATTCTTTACCTGAATCTTCTGCTTCTGTCTGCAGATTCATTCGTCCAATCCGAGTCTGACTCATTGCCCATTGGGCATCAGGGTCGTCAAAGGGGACTATCTCTGCTGTTCCTCTGAACATAACATAACTTGCTGGGGCAAACCGTATCCAGTAGTGGGGAAATGTGACAACAAATGAAACATTCGGATTTTGTTTGATATTCCGTACCTTTGCATACTTTGCACCTACTACAATATAGAGCGCAAATTGTGATTCAGGAGGACCTACTGCATAGATGATGCCAGTACTATGAGGTCGGTTTTTCGAATCAATCGTTGAAATCACTCCGAAGGTCTTCTTGCGTACCTGCTTCTCAACAAAATCAAAATTGAAATTACTAGTCGTCATTGCGGTCACACTATCTCACGAATGAGGATTAACTTTCTTCCATACAAAATTCACATGATACTTGAGTAGTAGGTTATGAAACATACTCCACAAGGCTTTTCATATCGTCAGGCACGGAAATATGCGTGACTATCTCATGACTGATTTTAGTATATCGACCTATCCTAACGTAGAGGAAATCTACCAAAGTCTAGATGCCCTGATGCAACTTCCCATTCACGGAATCAGACTTGATGCGATGACAAAATACCTTGAGTACTTTGATACTCGTTGTGCAAAGTCAAAGGAGATGGTCACTAAAGCCCGTGAGTTCATACCTGGTGGTGTCCAACACAACTTAGCTTTCAATCACCCATTCCCGATTGTGATCGAGAGAGCTGACGGAGCCTATCTTTGGGATATTGATGGTAACAGATACATCGACTTCCTTCAAGCAGGCGGTCCCACAATATTGGGTAGCAACTACAAACCTGTACGTGAAAAAATCATCAAGTTGATTGATGAACAAGCACCAGTGACAGGTCTCTTCTCTGAATACGAGTTCCTGCTTGCAAAAGAGATTAACAAGCATATGCCATCAGTCGAGATGTTCCGCATGCTCGGAAGTGGGACCGAAGCAGCAATGGGTGCAATCCGTGTTGCGCGTCTAGCAAGTAAACGAAAGAAGATAATCAAGCTCGGTGGTGGATACCATGGTTGGAGTGACCAGTTGGTCTATGGACTCCACATTCCTGGCACAGGAGGCTTTGAAGCCCATGGCATTCCTAAGGGTTGTAGGAAGAATACACAGGAGATTTATCCTAACAAAATCGGAGCCCTCAAGAAGAATCTCACAAGAAACAAGCTAAAAGGTGGAACAGCGGCTGTGCTTGTTGAGCCAATGGGGCCAGAATCTGGAACTCGTCCTGTAGATATTGAGTACATTAAGGAGATTCGTGAACTCTGCGATGAACAAGATGTCTTTCTCATATTCGACGAGGTAGTGACATTTGGAAGAATTGGACTGTCTGGAGCACAGGGCTACTTTGGTATCAAACCTGATTTGACTGTCTTTGGAAAGGTAATCGCAGGTGGTTATCCTGGCGCAGGAGGAATAGGAGGAAGAAGAGACATCATGGAGCATCTCTCTGCGGGGATAGAGAGTGGGAAGAAAAGAGCGTATGTAGGTGGTACACTCGCGGCGAGTCCAATCAGTTCAGCAGCAGGATACTACACTATTCAGGAGATGGAAAAGACCAAAGCCTGCCAAAAGGCAGGACTCGCAGCTGACCGCTTGACCACGGGTCTTGAAGAACTTATTGAGGAACGTAACTTACCGTATGTTGCATACAATCAAGGTGCTATATGCCACCTTGAAACTGTCGGAGCGATGTTCGTGGAAATCAACTACTTGAAGATCAAATCAGTGCTCAGGGAGATTAAGGATCGGAAATTCGCGATGGAGGAGATGGGGGCAGCTTACATGGCGGAAGGTATCGTTACATTAGGAGGCTCGCGGATGTACACAAGTATGGCGGATACTGATGAGATTGTGGATGATGCACTTACTAGATTTGCTCGAGTCTTCGATAATGCTGAACATCACTGAAGAGAATACATCATTAGAATGTTCCATTAAAAGTATCAATATACGATGGTGAGGTCAGGTAATCGTAAAGTGGATCAAGATGTGAATCGATGAACTCCTCTTCTACGCGCCCAGAAGAATCAAATTCGATACCTTCCATCTCAAGAATTCGCCTCTTCATCTTTAGTCCACCCTGGAATCCACCAAGTGTTCGGTCAGATCGAATGGCTCTATGACAGGGAATAATGATAGGAAAGGGATTACGAGCAAGGGCATTACCAACTGCGCGATATGCAGTTGAGGTAATCTTTCTAGCTACACTTCTATATGGTGCTACTTTCCCATACGGTATTGACCACTCTGCTTTGAGAACTTCAATCTGAAATGGATAACATACTGAGAAATCAAGCACATCAAGAGGAAACTTCACATGCTCGCCATTGAAGTAGTCGACTAACAAGTCCTGCACAAAATCTAGAGGAGTGGGTGAAGCTCTCGCATCAGGATACTGCAATTTTACAGCGTAAAGAGCCTCCTTCTTTGTACGTGGAAGGAGTATACCTACTATTCCAGCTTTGAACATTTCACGATGAATGACACTGACATAACCAAATGTAGTATCTACTAGAGTGAAATACATCATCCAATCTCCTGAAGTAAGAGAGGATTGAATGAACTTCAAGTTAAGCGTTCTACTCTGATTCTCCGAGAGAACCTAGTTGCAATGATTTGCTGGTTACATTCACTACTTCGCCTGTGTTGCAAGATGTCTCATGATATCTAGAGCTTTCAAGATTCCAGGGTTAGAGATTGAATACAACTTTCGCGTGCCATCACGTCTTACAGTAAGAATTCCAGAGCGAACAAGCTGTGAGAGGTATGAGGAAACGGTGGATTGTGAATGACCAATTGCTGGGAAAATATCACATTGACACATCTCACCATCAAGCACTAACTCAACAATTTGAAGACGTACAGGATTACTGAGTGCTTTGTGAAATTCTGAACGCCACATAAGACCAGCTTCTTCACTCATTATGATTCACTCCCAAGTGTTTCTGATCTCATCTACATAGTTCGCAATATCATTAGAAAGTTTCTCTACCAAGCCTGAACTATTTTCTTGAATATTCCATTTCTCTTCATCCTTGAGTGAGGTAAACTCAGGATAGTTTTCAAGATTGATCTCAACTGTTGGTTTGTTGCTAAATCTTGCTGTACCGATTGCGGCACAGAGCTTTCCACAGCCATCTACAGTAATTGTTGGAAATCTTCTGGCAAATCCACGTTCACCTTCACCACCTGCGAGGAACAGAGGAAGACAAATGGTTACAGTTTCATCTGGTCTTAAATGGTGAAGAACATGCAATGTTGCTTCTCTTGAGATATTTCCTCCAGGACAATCTTCTCCACTACAGGAAATTATTCCAACTTTTGGTAATTCACTCATCTCTATCACTTCCCTCTTCCAGAATCGTGTTTACAATATCCTTTGCTAAAAGCACACCATCAGGTCCAATATCTAAGACAGAACCAGGTTTGTGGTCAGTATTCTTTGCAAGTATTTTGGGAACCATAACCTCCATTGTAACGTCCACTCCTATACGTTCAACACACAGTGTTGCACATTTTTTCGGGCAACCATCAATCGTATATACGCGTGATTGCTTGAGGAGATTGATTGCCTTCTGATCACCTGCTACAAGAAGAGGAAGGCAAATTGTTCTATAATCTTCTCGATGGTCAGTTTCAGTTAATTGATATGTTGCTTCTCTTGCAACAGTTCCAAATGCTTTGCCAATCCCACTACAGGGAATGACTATTCTTTTTGCTTCACTCATTTAGACACCTTCTTTCCTAATTCATGCTTAGCTTTCTCAACACCATATTTCAGGTATTCATCTGCTGTCTTCAATAGACCAAATTCACTACTGTCATCAGGACTAATAACATACAGCCAACCATTTTCATATGGATCCTCATTTACCAACTCAGGATTATCCTCAAGCGCGTTATTTTTCTCGATGACTGTTCCTGAAATTGGGGATATAATCTCGATGGCAATTTTTGTTGACTCAAAAGAGCCTAATTCGTCACCAAATTCCACTTTGGTTCCAATCTCCGCAAGTTCAACATAATAAACATCAGAAACCATCTGTTGAAGTAGGTCTGAAAGACCTATTCTAACAACTTCATCTTCGCGTTGAACCCAAAAATCATTGTCAGAATAAAGGATACCCTTCTTGACTCTGAGGATGAATTTATCAATCATTTCAGTGAGATAATCTTCTTCTGACTCGCTTGCATCAGCTATTTTTGTGATATTGGTTGATTCAGTGCTTAGCAGCTGGAATATCGTGCTAGTAATAGTCGTTACTTTTTCTTCTATTTCTAACCTTTCAAAGTCAGGAATTGCAGATACTTCAATAGATTCAAACCCTCTTGTGTGATATTTCTCTACCATTTTTGATGCACATTTCACACTGCAACCATCGATGCAAACGATATCTGAGGATCTTAAATCTTTAAGTTCTCCGGGACGTTCAGAGGATAGTGCCCCTATACTTCCAATATTTATTGAAGAATCAATCCGGAGCAAGTGATCAGCGACTAGCCGAGAGATTCTTCCTCCAGGGCGGTCATATCCTGCGCAGGGGAGAACATATTTTGTACTCATATCTATCACAATCCTATGTAGATCGAGCCTCTTTGATGATTTTCAAAATGTCTGATTTGTTGGGAAACGCAAGTGCATCCTTTGGACACATCTTTTGACAAGCTCTGCAGAATACAACGCAATTGAATTTGTTTTCAACCTCAATTGATTGTGAGTCAGTGGATGGTTTGTATACTTGATGCGGGCAGAATTTCAGACAATCAAATTCTCCTGCACACCCATCGCACTTGCTAGTATCAACAGTAGGCCACCAAGGAATCTTCTCACGAGCAACACCCATGAATGTGCTTCCAATTCCGCCTTCAGACATCATAACCATCCTCCTTCATTGTGTCGAAGACAAGATGAAATGCCTCATCTGTGGTCATATCACGAACGTCTAATGGAGTAAGATCCTTCTGAGCATCAAGACCTACTTTTTGAAAAGCATCTCGAAATAGTTTGTACTGCATTGCTGGAGCGCATCCTGCGATGATTACCTTTTCACCAGCATTGAGTGTGCTCTCCAGATAGCGGTCACCATCTTCTTCGCATAGTTGAGGATGGATCACGCCATATTTCACTGGGAGTTCTAGTCGTATGCGATTGATAAAGTCCCACATATCCATCTTTGCGAAACCAGGACATTTTCCTGTACAGACACAGAAGAGGAATGCCGGACTATCAGTATCATCTGTCATTTTGAATACCACCAAAATCTAATAAAATATCGAATAATCTCGATATTTAAATAATTGGATGGTGCATTATTAATATTGAACTCCTCATGGAAGCAGAATGAAAATAATATCAATAATTGACAAGAGGATAATAGCTAAGCAATATGCAAGTCGTATCTTTTTAAAACGATTAATCTCTCTCTCCATTCCGTCAGCCATGATTTGTGTCTGCTCTACAGCTTCAGGGTCACCAATCTCTGCATCTTCAAGCAGCTTGGCACCCTCTTCGTAGGTTGTCGTTATACCTTTGCTATATGTTGAAATGAGGTTCTCTGCATCAATCAGTATTTGTGTCTTTGATTTAGATTGCCATCGTTTGACACCAATATCTGAAAGGATCCGAAATCCCAACTCAAATATTCCAGTTCCGAGGATTATGATGGCAATAAAAGTCACTAGACTGAATGGAGATTCATCCATCACCCCAAATAATGACACCATATTGCCTATTGATACCGCTCCACTCATATCCACAACAATCTGAAGAATAAACAAAGAAACCCCCATAATAGTGAGAATTACGTAAGGCCAGTACGATCCAGGACTATGGGTACGTATGACCCTAATGTTATACTTACGAAAGTTAGCAATTGCCTCGTCAGACTGTTGTTCTAACACTGAGTTGGCAAATATGACACCATTCTGCTTTCTATCACGTTCCACCATCATGATTTTTAGAAAACCACTTGCTAGGAAGACCAGAGAGAGAAGTTCTAAGATCATTATAGAAACTATAGTGACCACAAGTAGTAAGGACGCGTTTCCTGAAGAGATTTCTATCGCGGCTATTGTTACCAAGAATCCAAGTGCTGAGCAATAAGCAGCCTTCTTCAATTCACGAGATGTATTGTAGAATAATTCAGGATGCTCTATGGCTTGAAATGAAAGACGCAACAAATCCATTGGATTCTTAGAATCATTCGCCATTGCCAGTCTGTCCTATTCAATCTTCATCAAACGAATCTCGTTGTAATCTGTGATAACACGTATGTAACCTCTCAGAAGTGCATCAACCGTAGGGTCTCCAGTATCAACTTTCAAGGTCTCTCCATCAAGGCCTCTCAATTTCGAAGGTGTAGAGATAACGAAGATGTGCTCTTTTCCAACACGTTGGATAACACCAGGGCTGATCTGCTGATTACCTCTGCCAAATAACATTCCCTGATGACCTATAGGAGACACAATGATCCAGGTCTTACTGAAGTCTTCTACAAGAGCGATTATGCGAGCCTCATTAACATCATTCTCAATCTGCCCATTCTTGTAGACATCTACACCAAGTGTCGTCTTCTTTACATTCAGCATGTCTGAGACTGTCTTTACTGTGGTTCCGGGGCCAAGAATATAGATCCCATCAGGGACCATCTGTTCGATGATATACCTCGCAATTGCCTCCTGAGCTTCATGTTCATCAATAGTCTCAGGACTTGCTTGCTTTGCACCTTGGAATCTTGCTGGAACAGAAGGACCCCTCATGTACCCATAGAGTTTGATGATGAACCGATCTTCCCGAAAGGCTTTTTCATCAGCATCCATTATTTCAAATTCTGCCTCTCCTGCGCCATCTTCGAGAACCAATTTG
>JAEORG010000095.1 GCA_016841005.1 Candidatus Thorarchaeota archaeon
ATTGAACGCGCAGAAGGGAACCTCTTAGACGCGATGAGCTATTTCGAGAGGGCTTACGATATCGTTTCAAGAATGCAACGCCAAGATCGTATAAATGAGGCTCTTTTCCGACTCGCTGAAACAGAACTCCTACTTCATGCCGATGATATTGAAGAACTCTTCAAGGAGAATACTAAATCTTGGAATCAGAGATTAGAAGAAATGGCACAAATAAAAGAACTCCCAGGTATTCTAGGTCTCGCGTACTATTTGAAAACTCAAATCTTGATGTATCAGAATAAGACTGAGGAAGCCAAGAAGTATCTCCTTCTAGTCTGTGAGCAAGCAAAGAAACCTGAAACAAGATTTCTTGAGAATTACATCAAAAAAGTAGCACTCTACCAAGAGGTGCGTGATACTGTTGCCTAGTATCATTATGAAACTGCATGAATTTTCAATTCTTCGTCTATATTAATAGAATATTATTAATTCTACATAATAATTAATATCTCAGAAGTCTATTAGATGACAAACGTTTGAATCGCGGGATGAATTGAGATTAGAGGGTGCTGACTATGAGTAAAATCAGTCTTCTTTCCGCAAAACGTATTGTGTTAGTTCTGTTTCTAATTTTGATGTTTGGTCCTCCTCTATTAGTTCAAGGACAAACAGAAATATCATTTTCAATGAATGGACCTTACATAGAGAAGATTGCACTTTATATGATGAATGATCATGTTCTTCCTTTACTTGACGATGAAATTGATATGACCTATGGGAAACTTGATGTAAATCAATATGAAGCCCTGTACGAAGCTGAGGACATCGAAACATCCATTTCACTCAGGAATGGCTATGGTGTTCTTGTGATAAATTGTAATAAGTATCCATACAACATAACATCATTCCGAAGAGCACTTGCATTCGCATTGGACAAGGAGGCAATCTCTGATGATGTATTCAATGGACTTTCGCAGGCTCAGGACTCTATTGTCCCTTGTGTCAGCCCATGGTCAATCGAAGGACAGCTCCCGTACACATATTATGAATCTAATTTAGAATTAGGTAAGTCATTACTTGATGCAGCAGGATTTCTAGATGTTGATGATGACGGATTGCGAGAAGCGCCTGATGGTTCAGATTTCCAAGTAAGAATCGAATGTGCTCATATTGCACTACGTGCTACCCAGATTGGTGCCATAACAAGTGAAACATTGCATGCATTGGGAATTGATGCTGTTTCAGTTCCGACAGATTTCTGGGAATACATTAAGAGGGTGGACTACCATGGAGATTTTGATATTGTATTCTATGGCATGGAATTCGGTGGGTATATCGACTGTGATTGGATGACCTATGACTTTCACTCAAGATATGCCGATACACCTTTTTTGAATCCTTCAAGTTTCCGGAACGAATCCGCTGATTACTGGGCAGACAGATTGATTAATTCCATAACTCATGATGATGTCTATGAATCTGCAATGGAATTGCAGAAGATCATAGTCTATGAATGCCCCCGAATAGTATGCTATGAGAATTTCTTTCTTAATGCATATCGGACAGACCGCTTTGAGGACTTTATTGACTTGCAGGGTGACAACTGGTGGACCTACTATCAGGTAAAATTGAAGGAAGCGTTTGGTGGACCGTTTGGTGGTACTATTCGCTGCGGCACTAGAGAGTTTTACTCATTTAACCATATGATTTCATTATCAACCTATGCGGGGGAAATACTAAGTGAACTCTATGACTCGCTCCTTAGAACAGATCCCAATGGCAATAAGCTGAATTGGCTATGTGAAAGCTATACAATGTTGATTCATGATGATAATCCACAAGTTCCTCCAGGACACACTAGAATTGTATTTGATATCGTTCAGAATGTGACATGGACTGATGGCACTCCTCTTACTGGTGAAGATGTGGCTTTCAGTCTGAATTACTATAGAGATCTAAAAGGTAATCCTTTCGGAGTTGATTTAGTCGCTATGAGTGCGGCATATGCACCAACACCCTACCAGGTGATAATTGAATTCAATACTGAATCATACTGGCATCTAAGCTCTGTAGCAGGCAAACCTATTATTCCAAAGCATGTATTTCAAGAAATAGGTACTGAAGGATGGAATACATGGAACCCACATCCCCCAGTAGATGAAATGGTTACATCTGGCCCATTCAATGTATCAGAACACATCGAAGGTGAATTTACAGAATTAACAAGATTTGATAATTACTTTCGTGGTTTGGATTATGATAATACAGGTGAAGAAACTGAAACAACTAGTCCTCCAGATCTCTTTCCATCTTTAGTAATAGGAACAATTAGTGCAGCTGTTACAGTTGCAATTGGCGGATATATTATTACAAAGAAGCAATAGGTCAATGATTTCACAGTTACATTACTATGAGTACTGAATTCAATCTCTGAACAACGCAAAGTGCATAGGTTACTTGGTTAAATTCTTGAGAAATATGTTTGGTCTACACAGGTCGAGTGACGTTTGCTTCTGCTAAGTATGACTGTCAGAAACTGCATTAGGAAAGACTAATCTTGAGGTTCACCATCAGTTACAGTTTGAATACAGGAGAGATAGAAGACAGATGGAACCCCTCGGTACAATCACCATGTACTATCAGTTCCTAGACAAAGAGATAGTCGACATTCTAGATAGGATAATGCAAGAGGCAAAGGACTATGGTGATTTTGCTGAGCGACTTGTAGAATATGTCTGTACAGAAGATGTGTCTAATATGTTTGGAGTTATTGCAGGAGTTCATGCTGGGATTGTGGGTAGTCATGATCTCCTTATGAGATTGATGCCCAAATTCGGAGAAATAACTCTTGTGAAGGCATTAAGAGACGGTGTCACGGAGGGAGGGGAGTGGCTTGAGCTTGCACTTGCAGAGAACCATGAGGACTGGATAAAGACTACGCTATATTACATGAGATCATGGATGTATGACCGTATACCTATCCAAGAGGTTAGTAAATACCTTGACCTTGGAATGGAACTAATCGACAAGAATCCGAAGTTGGAATGCTTTCGGTCATATTTTCTTCAAACGATGGGTCTGATGAAATCTCAAGAAGGACGCATTGAGGATGCAATAACTGATTTAGAAGAAGGACTACGAATTGCTAGAAAATATGATGATCAATACCAGGCCGCCCTCCTCTTGTTTGTACTTGGAACTTTCAAGATGAAATCAGACGTAAACGCGTCTTGGGAGTTTTTCGACGAAGCATATCGTATAGCTGACTCAATCGGTCATACTCAATACTCTGCATTTGCAATAGGGCGTATGGGAGGAGTTGCGTATATTAGGGGAGAGTATGACCTCGCTCTTCAGTCTATTATCAGATGTCGGGAAATGTGTGCAGAAGCTGGAATCTTTATGGATAATATTGCAATCTGGTGTTCTAGGATCTATTCCAGTCTGGGAGAGGGGTCTCAAGCTCTTCTGTGGGCAAGAACTGCAACTGAGGAAACGGGAGATCTAGGTGCATTACAAAGTACTCTTGAGCGTGCGCGTGCTTTGATTCTTCTTGAAAGACTGGAAAAAGCATCTGCAGAACTTGACTCAGCTAATGAGTTAGTTATGAAAGATGGTCGGGAAGAACATCTCGGAATTTACAAGAATGTTATTGGATTACTGGAGGTAGCGAAAGGTCGAACTCTTGAAGGGATGTCTGAACTTGAAGATGCCTTGGAGATATTTGACCAAAATTCCAATGATCTCCTAGCAGTACCCTGCTTGATAGACCTCGTAAAGACAGAAGTGAAGAAATATGATATAGGTGGTGACCTAGAGACCTCTGGTCCATGGATGGATGAGCTTGAAAAGCGGGCTCAAGAGAGAGATTACCCTGGCATCCTGATGGAACACGCACTCTTGAAGGCTGAGTTCCAAGTGAAACAGGGTGCACATGAAGCGGCAAGAAAGACACTCACTGACGCATTGAATATCTACGACTCGCCGAGTGTCAAGACGCTACGAAAGAAGATTGAAGATAATATTCAGAGTCTGATGATTGATGCATAGAATGGTGGAATTGTATTAGGATAATTCTTCCAACAACATATCTAATTTATTAGATTAATATTAAAACTACATATCATTTAATATCTGGGTAATATGTTACATAAAGGACAATTGGATCGCGGGCTGAATGCATTAGGAGGATGCTGGCTATGATAGATATCAGACCGAATTCCACAAAGTGTTTTCTTGTGATGGTGATTCTCTCTTTCTTTTTCTGGTTTCCTCTGCCTGTTCAAGCTCAGTCAGATTATTCTTATTCTATGAATGGTCCGTATATTGAGAAGATTGCATTCCAAGTAATGAGTTCGCAACAGCAAATCCTTGGATTACTAGATAATGAGATTGACATGACATACCAAGACATCCCATTAAGTTACATTCAAGCTGCTAGTGCGTCAGAGAATATTGAGGTTTCTCATTGTTTCGGAAATGGATATGGTGCACTTTTCTTGAATTGTGAGAAATACCCATTAAACATTTCATCATTAAGAAGAGCACTTGCTTTTACATTGGACAAGGAGGCGATCTGTGACGATATCCTCGAAGGATTCTCCTCCCCTCAAGATTCTGTTGTACCATCCATCAATGCATGGTCAATCGAAGGCCAACTCCCTTACACATATTATGAATCCAATGTTGATATTGGGAATGCACTACTGGACGATGCAAGGTTTGAGGATATTGATAGTGATGGATTTCGTGAAGCTCCAGATGGATCCTCCTTTCAGGTGAAAATTGAATATTATCCTTCTCCAGTCGCAGCATATGTTGGAGCTGAGACTGAAGATGCATTCAGTGCTCTAGGGATAGATACCGTATTAGTCGCTTCAGATTTCTATGATTATCTCTATAGATTCTTTTATTCAGGAGACTATGATATTGTATATTTTGATGTTGGTTTCTTGAGTTATGACTTGGATTGGCTGGGTTCTGAATTCCTCTCTGAGAATGCAGATGCACCACTCGTAAATGGAATGCGTTTTAGGAATACAACTGTTGACTATTGGGCGAAAAAAATTACTGATGCCATAACATTTGATGAAGCC
>JAEORG010000096.1 GCA_016841005.1 Candidatus Thorarchaeota archaeon
GCATTGAGAGATGCTTCCATTCCCATCTCAAGGTCGTTAGTAAATGCAGTAGTCTGGGGAATTTTTGTGTATGCACTAGTCCGTGTTTCTGAACGATTGAGACATAAAGGTCGATAGATCTAGTTAGATAGCTATCTGAACTCTTCCTTAATTTGCTCGACTAATTTGGCACTCTCTTCAGAGTCCGTCACAAAGTCGATCTCATCTATAGATGAGATGCCAATCCCTAATTCCACAGCTCGTGCAATCTGTTCCTGTTCAATAATTGGTCCTTCTGAGACCTCTGCTGTTGTACCATGCATTCGAAGTAATGCAACGCCTATAGCATCAATAGCAATCTTATCAGTCCCAGCAACAAACACATTGGAGTCTACTCTTGTACCTTCCATTGGGCCTCCATCTACAAAAGCAACAACCCCATCCATGATAACAAGGTCCCATTTGTAAACTGCATTTATCTCTGCAATCATTTTCCTCTGATGTGGTGAACTATGCAATTCATTCATCAGACTGTATCCTGTGCGAGGTACAAGTGCAGTCGCATTCTTCATTGACAGAGTGAAATGTCCTCCGTATTGGTGTGTCTTTAAACAGCAGGTCTCGATAACACATTCTGCTCGATCATAGGTCTTTGAGAATAGGAATCCATCCTTCCAATGATTTCCTTCTGGATTCTTCAGAACCCACTCTTCTCTCGGTGCTGTTTCGAGATTGATGATTGATAGATCGAATTCGTCAGCAAGTGCATAGAGTCCCTTCTTTTTGAAAGCCTCTTCGGTATTAGCTGGACCACATCTCTCAGCTACCGTGATCTTCTTCGCACCCATTTCTTTCATTTTGACGATGATCTGACGAACTGTCTGGATATCACTTGAAGCTGGGGATGGGTCCGCAGTATTGAAGTTGACCTTGAATACAACATTCTTCCCTTGAACTGGATTGATGCCAAGTAATTCGAATGACTTGTTGACCCCATAGACTCTATCATCTGTTGAAATCACTGCGACTTTAGTCATTACTCCACACCATCCATTTCAGAACTAGTTAACTTCTGTGTATATTACTGTTGAGGATTCCTTCATATCGAATCTAACCTAGCATTCCTGTGAACATCGGAGAGAGGAATGGAACTAACCAAAAGAGCCATACAAATTTCGAGAATTTGTGGAATCTTGCCGCTGACACTTCGTCATTCTGAATCAGAACTCTGATTGCCCATACTGCATGAATGAGCATAAGAAAGATTGCTGCAGCTCCTGTGATTATATGAAATAGAGTCTCATAGAATCCTAAAGGTGATGTCTGGATAGTTGTCATTAGAAGTGTTCCAGTTGTGTCACAAATAACTCCAGTACAAAACATCACGACAAAGGCTGGTTTAAGTTCCTTTGTTATCTGTTCGCCCCAGACCGCTATTGTATATGTAATGAGTGCCGCAGTTATGAAGAGCATTCCACCTGATAGTCCTATTTGCATATTTGTAACCTCAAATTAAACCGAACCTATCGTTCTGAGACCTAAATACATTTTGACTTGCAGACTATTTCTTCAAACACTCGAAAATAATGAAATGCGGCCATCGGTCTGCATCGAACGCTAAATATTCTGGATGTTTTTGAATATCTTCTATCAATGGTTGAGGTTCCCTGATTTCAGATATTACAAAACCTACTTCTTTCAGGGCTTTACTATAGTCTTCCAAAGTGCGTATGAACTGCCATGTTGGTGATCGAAACCAGTCAATCAACTCTGCGCCAGTTTCAAAATATCGGTCAACCAATTTGATATATCTCTCTTCATTTCTCCTTGAATCTTTTGGGAATTTAAAATCTCCAGCAGTTGCAGACCTACCAAAGACAGGATGAGTATTTGACCAGATGAACCTTCCATCCTCCTTCAAGACTCGAGCAATTTCTCTAAACGCTTTCTTATAGTCTAGGACATCGACCATGACAATGTTTGAAACCACTATATCAAATGTCTGGGTTTCGAACATACTCATCTCTGTCAAAGATCCTTCATGAAATTCGCAGCCTAGGTTTGTTTCACTTTCAGTTTTCTTACAAAACTCGATAAATCTCTTAGAGAAATCGATGCCAATTGCTTTTGCTCCTTTAGATGCAAGTTGTCTTGTTAGGTATCCATTTCCGCATCCAGCATCGAGGATTGTTATCCCATTAACATCACCAATAAGATTCCAAAGGGCAGGATCAATGATATACTTGCGATTTGCATCTCCAGTCATTTCATCAGTATGTATCTCAATCCAATCGCTGTTCTCGTCCCACGCATCTCTCTGTTCAGAATATTCGATTTTATCTTCGGGGATTCCGTATTTGAGAATCCCATGTGGTCCTAGTTCATCTCGAAGTTGCATGATTCGATTAGTAAGTTTGAGTGCTTCACTAATTTCGATTTCCCTACCTTCCCTTTTCTCCTTAGGTTTCCAATCAGGCTTCCAAGGTTCTTCAGTTTCTATATTCGAGATAATCTCTCGTTTACCTAATTGCCAAGGATGTCTTCCCTGAAACTCAGAATAGAGAAGATCATAATGATTCTCTCCACATTCCTCACACTGGAACTCATACGCATATGTGCGATCCCAGAAGGCTACAGGTTTTAGAGTAGGTTCATTACAATTACCACATATTAGATTCCCTCTCTCTGGACACCAGTACAACCAACTAAAGTGATGTTCTTTTTCACATTTTGAACATGTGAATCTTGCATGCCATGCACATCGAGAAACATAGTTCTCAAATGTGTATATGCCCTCACGAATTGGATACTTGTTCTCCCCAGTCTCTGCAATTTTCTTGCAGTAATAACATGGCTGTTTTTCAGAGGGCTCAAAGAATCGCATACTTTCGCGTATTTTGACATCACTCTAATCTAATTTTCCATTCTTCTTTCATCTATCAAGAACTAGTGTCATCTTGTAGAGCTTGTGATGCATCCGATATTCTCTCTTCGTGCATATCTCTGCAAGTGCGGGAATGTTTGTGAAAGTGACGCGAGTATAATCAAATTCAGGAAGACTATACTTCTTCAATCCTGACACAAAGTCATCAAATTGATCAGCGCTTGTTATCTCAAATGGGAAACATCCTGGAAATTTAGGACTGTACCTTGCAAAGCCTTCTATTTGCTCTGCATCATTCTTTAGAACTAATACATAATCATCTTCCCTTTTGAGAAGTGCCCGGATCTGCTCTACTGGTACTGAAGGGAAGAGGTCTCCAACTACATTAATCTCATCTTCTTGAATCTCAGAGCAAAAGAACTCCCCTTTGGGTTGCAAAGAATCAAATGGCACATAGTAATGCCAAGTTGTTCCAACCTTTTTGAAACCAGTGTTTCTGTAAAGACCTAAAGCAGCTTCATTCAGATCTGCTTGAAGATGGACCTCCTTGATATTTCCTTGTTTACGGAACCAACCCAATGCATGGTTCATTAGTTGTCTTCCAAAGCCCTTACCGCGATATTCCTCAAGAACGCCTATACTCCTGATATAGCCATCATTCTTGCCAAATCTTTCTAAAATTAGGTAGCCAATCATCTTCTCATCTTTCTCTAGGATGAAGAAA
>JAEORG010000097.1 GCA_016841005.1 Candidatus Thorarchaeota archaeon
ATACTCGAAGTTGCGCTCCGGGACACTCCTCCAATGGCAGTTCCAGAAACCCTAGAAAATCTTGTTGATGAAGAAGCCTCAATCTTCCAAGATGCTGCAACTGCCCGTTCCGATGGTCGTGCATTTCTTCTTGAAGAGACCACTCTTGTAAAACCAGAATCCTCCGCAGAACCAGATTTGGACATCTCAGAATTAGGGAGTGTCTTCAAAATCTTGGGACAGGTCAACATGCTCTACATAATCGCAGCAACTGAGGAAGGATTAGTACTCATCGACCAGCATGCAGCTCATGAGCGAATCCTGTATGAGCAGTTACGTAACCAAGTGAATAATGGTGATGTCGTTGTGCAAGAGCTCCTTGAACCAATCGTGCTAAAACTAGGCGTAGGAGAGGCAGATAAGATACTTGCCCTTGACGAAACCCTTGAAAAAATCGGGTTCACCGTAGGGAGCTTTGGAGGAAGCGAGGTTCTTGTATCAACAATTCCAGAGATACTAGGTAAGCGGGTTTCCGAGGATGAACTCATAGCCCTTGTGGACAGGATTCTGGTCATTGGAAAGAAAGATGCTATGGACCAGTTCATGGATGAACTTGTAAAAGTCACAGCCTGCCATTCTGCAATCCGTTCTGGTCAGAAGATTGGGCATGAAGAGGCGAAGCGATTGATTGCTAATCTCTTTGAAACGGATGGGAAATATCACTGTGCGCATGGAAGACCTTCTATTATCAAGATACCAAAGAGTGAACTTGATGAGAGGTTCGGTCGTACAGGTGCAGAGGCGTTAGCAAGGTTTAAAGCTAGACACAGATTGAACTAGGATCATGTTGTAGCAATTGTGATTGTGTTATACATCAAGAAGAAAGCACAGCAAATAGTGGAGTGCTTTGTGCACTCCCTTTACTGATATTGATTTATACCAAAATACTATTTTTCATGGCTCAAATGAATATGAGGTTGTTCTCCTCTTCAGTGCAACCGCAGCTCCCAGCAAGACAACCCCACCAACACCGCCACCGACTAATACCATGGTACTAGTAGCCATTGTAACATCTACTAATACGGAATCTGTTGCAGAGAACCCTCTTACATCATACACGACAATATTGTAGTTGTAAGAACCCATCGTGAGTCCATCGATGTTATAGGAGATTTGTCCACCATCCCATTCTCCCTCTTGAACTAAGACATCATTTTGATAGATCTCATAATTCACTGGATTGAAGTCTTCAGGTGTCCAAATAATTGAGTGCCCCTCGGTTCCTTCTTGATACACGATATCTTCCGGAGCATCAATGACGGGACCTGTAGTGTCAATTATCTCCACCAAAACTATATCGAAAGTGCAATTTCCACCAGCGTCATAGAACGATACATTAAATCTGTGAACACCAAGCTCAAGAGTATCAAGTTGAATAGTCAGATTATAATTCCCACCATCCCACGTCCCATTGAGGTAGCTAACATCGTCTAGGGAGATCATATAGTATGAAGAGCTGTTATCATAGAGACTCCAAGTAAGCGTATTACCTGTAGACCCGGACTCAATTACAAGGTCATCCGGATAGGTAGTTGTTGGAGGAGTATTATCTCGTACAATCCGCACATGGCCATAGAGACTCCCCTCCGAGTCATATCCAGTCAGGTCCCATAATGATAGGACACCATCTGATTTGAAGTAATGACTTCGCACGATATATTGGAATCCTTCCATCTGAAATGTAAAATTATATCCGAAATGAAAGGCATCATTCACTTCAATCGTTGGACTAATTCCGATAACACCTTCACCAAATAGTGTTGAAGTTTTATTTTCAATCATGAGTGCTAGATGAGTCCAATTACCAATTGGAACTATCGGGCTCCAGACCCAGTAATTCATCAGAGCTTCAACGAAGTCTAATTCACCATCTCCTGGAATCGTGAGATTGTAAGAAGTTGGGACATAGGGTATATCTTCCCAATACTCTATAGGATCTGTAATTTCAACCCCTGTTGTATTAATATCCGCATAGAAAAGGAATTCAAATGCATCACCCTCGGCTTCCTGTCCAACATGGAAGAAGTATCTATTCGAATCAGAATAACTCCATTCAAATCCTTGACTTGTTTGAGCTTGAACTTGTAATGGTATGGAATGTAGCATTAATCCTAGTATCAGTATCATCAGGGTGGCACGTTTCAGAGTCTATTCCTCCTAAAAATGAAAACTATTGATGATAATTTAAGGAATATGTGATTGTAGTCAAAAAAAATTAACAATGAGAAGAGGAGAATGTAACAACACACTCGGGGTCAGTAATGTAAACTGGCGTTGTTGCGTACACTTATTACGAAATGAATTTTGAGCTCGACATCACTTGGATCGTGTTGACTATGCAGATTAGACTACATCTGCTCGTAGCAGCATGAGTGACTTCTATATCATTCGTGTCTGTTCACGGGCATCAGACACACTGACATCTATTGAATGAACTGTGAGTATCAGTTCTATTCTCGGTAGATGCAGCTTTGAGAGAGCTCGAAGCTCCTATTGTCTACCACATCCGCAACTAGGAAGCCGAGTCTGTGTGGTCACCGGAGGTGTTAACGATACTACATACAAACAATCGAGCAAGAAATGAGAAAGTAGCATCAGGCGGTGTTCGTATTAATGGGCGTAAGAAAGATACTCCTCCGAGGATTTCAATACACGTTCATAGGACACCAAGGTCTGATTACGAAATTCGTTGCATGAGATCCTCTGAAGGAATGCCCCTCAAAGGACTTGTGTATCGAAGGGATGGAGCTACTCATTTTGCTTAATTGAGTAGAGAAAAGGTCGCAAAATGCGACCACCATCCACACCGAATTTTGGTTTTACAAAACTGCTTATTAGCGAGATATATCCACAAATCTGTGATTTATCATGTTACTTCAAATGCTTCTAACCACTGTGATCATTGGAATATTGCTTGCAGTCATTACATCACTCTTCTGGAACATCGCTCCAGTTATTCAGAAGGAAGCCTTAGCAACCATGGAGAAAATAGAAGCAGGAGAAGCAACGAAACATACTAGTGCATTATTCAAGAACAAAAAGTGGGTTACAGGATTCGCTATGTCAGTACTTGGAGGTCTGACCTATTTACTTGCTACTCAGATGGCGGGAATTGTTGTTGTTCAGCCATTGATGAACGTAGGTTTGATTGCGTTGGTAATATTATCGTCTAGAAGATTAGGTGAAGAGATAGATGCACAAGCAATCATTGGTATCATACTTCTAATTCTAACACCAGTCTTCATTGCATTTGGTGGAGTAACTGAACCTGTTATGTTCATGGACTTCTTTTACATCACTATATTCTGTGCTGCATTGATTATAGGAATCGCGATTATGATACCTGCATCAAGAAGGATCCCAATCCTTTGGGCACCGATTACATCATTTCTCCAAGCACTCGCTTCAATCTTTACCCAGTGGTTTACACTAGCTCTATTTGGCGGAGCGGACCTCATTCAAGGATTCATCAATGGAATTATTCCTCTCGTTCTAATGGGAGTTTTTACATTTGCAGCTGGCGTTTATGCAGTGTCAATTGGGCTTCAGAAAAATCCAGCAGCTCGATTTAATGCAATCGTAGGAACTGTAAGTATGTTTGCTGTGATATTCGGAGGTACTCTGATTTACTCACAGGTGATGACTAACATCCTCTTCTATGGTATCGGCCTTACCTTCGGGGTTATCGGTGTAATACTCTTAAGTAAATATCAAGAGATGGTAGAAGAAGCTGAGGCGGAAGAAAGTGAAACTGAAGTTCAAGCAGACGAATCCGGATAGTGCTCTAGAAAGTTTGACTGGATTGCTTGAATCCATTCTCTTAGTGAAAACAGCACAATATGAGATCGAATCAGACATAAATCTCGACAGTAATTTCTTTCAGGATGAAAAGAACTATAGAACGTTCTTCAAGATCTTCTCAGAGTACGCAAATCCATTATGGTCTGAAATGTGGGACTTCTCAAAAGTCCCTATCAAAAAACCCTCCAAGAGGATAGAAGGCCTTATTTCTATTGTAAGAAGTGGTGGTGCCTATTCAGATGGCCAGTCATTGTCAGAAGCTCAACAAGTAGAAGAAGAGTTCAGATTCCGTTTCAAAGGTATTTCGCCAGAACTCGTAATCTTGAGTGTTGTTAGTTATGAGTTCGAGAATGATAAAACAAGATCGTTTTCTATGGACATGAAGGATCTACGAGCTCTAAAGAAAATATCACCATGGTTTCTACAGGTCGCATGGGATAATTTGATTTTCATTTTGAATCCTGAATGTCATACACTGTATGTCATTGCTGTAACAGATGAGGATTAGGTTGGAATCATATGGCGGTCTATCCAACATCTCCTGAAGAATGGCATTCATGGATTGACGTGCATCTTGGGATTTCAAGACAAAAAGGGTTGGACTTGTTCAAAGATTCATCGTTTCCAATGGAGAGGTTAATTGCAATTTGGGAGATGGAGTTCACTGAAACGAAAGGATATTCTCCAGCATTTATTCCTGCGTTAGTTCGAAATGTTAAAGGATTGCTCAATTGGGTCTATTATGATGGACCAGAACCAAACTGGAGAGAATCAGATTCAAGCCAGTGAAGTATTTCTTGAAAATCAACTTGTTACACGAAAGATTGAGCTATTAGCGGAAGATGAGGGAACCTCAAGTGCCCGAGCTTCATAGACAACAGTCCCAAGCATCTTGAACATGTTTTGTACATTATCACCAGTCTTGACAGACATGACTATACTCTCTGCACCAATCTCTTCTCCAAATGCTTGAAGCTCGTCGAGGCTAACTGCATGATCAGGCAAATCAAATTTGTTTGCTGCAAGAACCATCGGAACACTCTTTCCTATCCCATCTTCAGCCTCTTTAATCCACTTGGGAAGCGCTTCAAAAGATTCTCGATTTGTGATATCAAACATTAAGACAATTCCTCTTGCAGCACGATAGAACATTGGTCTAACGAACTTGAACTTGTCTTGACCGCCTAGGTCCCATACAATCACCTTAACATCAGTAGGACCTTCTGGACTATCAATCTGTATTAGCTGAGTTGAGTGTTGCACACCCACAGTCACTTGGTACTCTTCGCTAAAGATACCTTGAGAGAATCGGCGCACTGCGCTGCTCTTTCCCACTCCGCCGTCACCTATCACGCATACTTTGTAGATAAATGACAGACTACTCATGTGCATCCTCTCCGGGCATTTTCGAATAGGATATCATATACTTAAATATGATATCGTAATATATCCTTTAATCAAAAATGAGTAAGCACGAACTACCATCTATAGAATCGTCTCATATTATTGTGCATTGTCAATAAATTACACTAGTAATAATCAGTGGGATGATCTGTCACATCAATGATGAAAATATCAAACACCAATATATCCACGTGCAGCCCTTGCAATTCCATTTAGACCAGTGATGAAAGCAATGAAAGATATTGCCAGGAGAAACTCAGTCGCCGGAAAGATTACTAGCATAATAGCAATAACAATAGAAATTGAACCAACCAAGTATTGAAGAATTCTGAGATTTTTCCCAACATCATCTTCTAAAATTCCTATCATTATTCGAGCCACTCCGAGAATAAGCAATGCCAAAGATACCAATTGAATCTGCTGTACTTCAATCATGGTAGGAGAAAACACAACAATGAAGGATATGATTGCTACAGAAATTCCCGAAACAAGATTGACTATTCTCCTGTAAAGCCCCTTTCCTTTTAGTACCGTGGCTCGAGAAATTCTTGCCACACCAATACCCATTAGTGAAGTGCTTATTGCAAAAACAAGAATGAATCTAGCAAGCTCATGACCAACGATGATTAATACCGCTGTTAGAATCGTTGTCACACCAACAACAATATCGAGTATTCTTATTCCTCTCGGAATTTCTTGTTCTCCCATATGAGAATAATCTGAAATATACAATATTTCCTTTTTGATTTACAGAATGGGGGAGTCATAAAAACTCCATTCAACCAACCGGTGTCATTCCACCAAAGGCTATGTAGGAGATTTCAGTATCAGCCGCTTCTCTCGATTTCTTACCACATCTAGCCTTCACGCGTTTCTGGAATATTTGATACTCCTCCATCCAGATATTTGCATCTTCCTCGTTCATGAAATTGAATGTAAATGTAACTGTACCTTTCTTCCTAGATGCATCAATTCGTTCTAACATTAAGTTCGAGATGACTTGAAGATGGGCTACTGAAGACTCTAGAAACGCCTTCCTTTTCATCCCATCTGGATCCTGTAAACAATCGATTATCAGTTCCTCTGAAAAGTCAGGGTTGATACTGTAAAATTTCATATTTCGTTTATACTTCTCTGATCCAACTCTAACACGGAGAACGTTCTCATTTACAAAACGAGTGAGATGATGAGATAGGGTACTCCTACTTACGTGCACTACATTTCTCAGGTCTTCTGCAGTAGCTTCTTTTTTTAATAGCACCTCAATATAGATACGTGCTCGTACAGGATCTGAAAGAAGTTCAGGCAGTGTCATTGTAAAGCCACTTCTAGTGATTTTTTCACATCTGCTTTGGGAAGAGACCTTATAAGTTCGACGTATTAGATATGTTTCGATTATATCGAAATATTTCGAGATGATAATAATGAATAACATGAAAGTGGTTGAGATTCAAAATGTCATTGACGAAATGGCGGATCAAGATTTGTTTTCTGGAACAGTCCTAATTGCAAGAGGAGAAGAAGTTCTATTTGAGAAAGCATACGGATACGCTGACAAGAGATTCAATGTGCCAAATACAATAGACACGATCTTTAACATTGGATCGCTGAATAAACGTTTCACTAGAATTGCTATTCTTCAACTTCTACAGCAAGGGTTACTGAGCCTAGATGATCTCGTTGGAAAACACCTTCCTGACTTCAAGGAAGAAATAGCATCAAAGGTCACAATTAGACACTTGCTGACATTTACCTCTGGATTGGGAGATTACTTTAATGATAAATTCAATAGAAGTATTGGGAATCTAAGAACTCTGGATAATTTCGTTGATTTGTTTATTGATGATCCACTCCAATTTGAACCAGGAGAAAGACGATTATACAGTAATGCAGGCTATGTTGTGTTAGGTAAAATCATTGAAGCAATCAGCGGCATGGATTACTATGATTATATCAGGAAAAATATCTACGAACCTGCGGGAATGATACATTCGGACCATTATGAATTGGACAGACCAATTCCCAATTTAGCAACTGGATATACAAAAGAAATGCCTTGTTGTTCTGAGCCCAATGATGATTTCCCTGAAGACTCGAGAAGAAATAACTACTATATGATTGGGACGAAAGGAAGTTCCGCAGGGGGAGGGCATTCAACAGTAAGAGATCTTCTCAGATTTGACCAAGCAATTGTAGGGGAGAAGTTACTTGATTCTGAACATTCAAAGATGGCAATATTACCACTAGGCGCGGATCTAGAATCAACACCAAAATCAATATTCCTAGCAGGAGGCGCATCCGGTCTGTGTGCACTTTATCTCAAGTTCTTTGAAGCAGGGTATACCATATTCATACTCTCAAATTATGATCCAGAAGATGTAGAACCTCTTGCCGGGATTGTACGGGATATAATAGTAGGAAATTCCGGATGTGGAGTGACCAGTAGTGTGACGAATGAGAAGAAAGAAACAGATAATTGTTCTTGCTGAAATTTTAATTCTAAATCAAAATCAATTCAACGAATTTATCCCCAGAGTAATCAATAACTCGTTTATCACTGATTACTCCTTTCCAAGTTACCTGCACCCGCTTCTTTGATTTTATGTACGAAATCTCAGTCCAAGTTTCATCAGTCTGAGGAACACCATAATGATGCCAGCCAAAAATAGCTTTGGAAGCGTCAGTCACAATGAGTTGATTCTGTTTCCCGATTTTGATTTTTTCAGGTCGCGATACAGTCAGTGTTTCTGTGGATGCGAATTTCATGGAAAACTGATCATATCCAAAATCAAGCTCCCTAACTGTTTGCGGCATTTCTCCTATAGTGCCACCAAATACCTGACCAGCTAGAATGACACTCACTGATGAGCCTAGATGTTTCATGAACCAGTTTTCCAATTTATCGCGGTCTTGCATAATATCACATTTCCTCTAGAGATCTTCTGGTTTCAGAAGCTTTGTCTTAGCCTGAAATATAGGACCAACAATGCTCATAACGAATTTGACGAATCCAGCATCTTCTGACACAACACCTATGACATCACTATCAATCGATGCTGCAGGCGCCATAAGGACTTCCTCGCTATCGCGAACACATGCAAAGACATCCTTCTCACTTCTAATTCTAACACGAATATTGCCCTTTCCAACGAGTGGCTTAACATTCGGACCCAATGCACCACTTTCAGTGACGACTAACTCAACTCCGACAACTGTCTTGAGTTCGGTTAAGGTTTCTGTTGGAACATCACCAACTTCAGGTACAATAAGGGTCACTTTGGACTTTGCCCGAGTCAACATGTCCTTGATATGAGCATTTACCGCGTCTCTCGTAACAACATTCCATGTCTTCTTTGCGCCTGGAAAGTCTGCAGCTTTGACTCGATCCCAGACTTGTGATAACCGTTCAGCAATATCACTAGTATCAACCTCATCATCTGAAGGAGTTGCAAATGCCTGCTCCAGAGTCTTTTCAGTTAAGCCTATCATTGGGCTCTCTTCTAGCTTCTCGATTGTTTTATTCAAGGTAGTATTCAAAGAATCTAGCTGATTATTGAGTTGTTCGTAGCTTTCACCAATGTCCTGCTTTACTTTGGATGATACTCCTTCCAGTTCAGCTCCTGAAACCTCTAGATGATTTGTTAGAAGTTCTCGAGTCTTTGTTCTTAGATCAGCACCAGCTGTTGATAACGACTCCCTCAATCCTTCATTGACCTCATCAATTTTTGATGCCATGTCCGACATAGCGTTGTCTATTTGCTGACTTCCTGTACTCATCTTTACCTCAAAACCAGAGGCAAATGATTTCACACCATCTTGAACCTTACTTGAAAATTCATCCTTATGAGTAGAAATCAATGAGGAAAGAGAGGACATGGATTCCAACGTTCCATCCTTAACTTGATCTACTACTGAAGTAAAGGAAGTTGTTGACTCACTAAGCACAGTTTTTGCATCCTGAGATGCGGTACTTAACGCATCGTTAACAGAGGATTTTGATGATTCGACCTGTGATGAAATTCTATCAGATGCCCCTCTCATTGATCCCCGAATCTCATTGGTTGTTATGGTAGCTTGTTCTTCGGCACTTTTTTTACCTTCAGTTGCAATAGCGGAAATCCTTGTTGAGAGAGATTCTGCTGTCTGCTGAATCTTGCTGGATGTTGCTTGAACTAGATTATCATTCGATTCAGAGAAACTCTCAGAAGCAGCGGTCGCAGACTGCTTGAATTCAGTGGTAGTATGCATTACAGAATCCTTCGATGTCTGTATCGTGGTTTGGAGTTCAGCATTAAATTCGTCAAGTACAGCCTTGGCTCCCGCGGAAACCTGAGTGATAGCATCGGATGTGGCTTGATTTAAGTCACTCAATTTTGATTCAAGTTCCTGATTTGCCTGCTCTGCAGAAGATTCCATTGCAGATAGCATTCCATTGTAACTAGTATCAATTTTTGTTGAAAGGTCATCAAGAGCCTGAGAAATGGACTCCATCTGAGTAGTAACGACAGTCTGAATATCCGTGAGCATCTGCTGTAGGCTGTTCCTAAGGTTCTCCTTTCGTGAGCTTATAATTGAACGAGTGTCTTGAGTTACTTCGGAAGAATACTGCTTGAGCGAGTCGTGTTGCCTTTGAACTGAAGTACTTGCAGCGTTTTTCATAGACTTCATTGTAGTATCCATGAATGATTTCGAACGTGTTTCGAGATCATCCACTTTTGAAGAAACGGATTGAAGTGTTGAATCAGCTGATGATAATAACTGCGTATGTGATTCATCCAATTTTGTTTCCAAATCTTGAGCTGCGGCATCCTGACGAGTTCTCATCGTAGAATATGCCTGATCAACTTTCACACCATGCTCCTGTATGTAACCCTCTTCCTCAGCTGATTTCTCTTTAATGGCTGCATTGATATCCTGTTCTAATGATGAATATTGATTCTCAAGGTTTGTTTTGACCGTGTTTATGATCTCTGTTACTTTACCTTCTCCTTGAGATATTGCACTTGTTATTTCATCCGCAGTTGTACTTAATGAGGATACAACAGATTGATTGATACTATTTAGAGAGGACGTGGCTTTAGATTCAACCTCGCTAATCTTTGTTAGTATAGATTCCTTCTCCTGATCAAGTTGCATTTCAACCGAATCAGACTGCTGTTGTATTCTCGCTCTGGTAGAGGTATCCAATGTTGCTAGAGAAGAGGTCAAATCATTCTGGAAGGTATTCGCAAGTTCAGCAGCATCTGTCCTTGCAGAATCAAAGGACTGCTTCATCCTGATTCCTGACTCGGTAGTTATCTGATGGAGGCCAGTTTTTGCTGAGTCGAGGATACTAGTGTTGGAACTTTTCCAGTTGCTGAATAAATCAGAAGATTCACTGTCGTATTTCTGTTGAGCTGCCTCTCTAAGTGTTGACCAAGTGCCTTCCTTTGAAGTGACTCTTTCGAGTGATGAACTCTTAGCACTTACAACATTGTTCTTCAAAGAAGAAACTGAATCTACGTTTTGCTTCGTCATCTCGATTATGGCATCTCTAACGGTAGTTGAAGCCTCTCGTATCTGCTCTTTGAGTTCATCACGCATAGTCTGTATTCTGTGAGAAACCTGTTGGACTTCTTCTGCAAGCCCATCAAATGGTGGAACTGCTTGGAACCTCGGAATAAGCCCAGGAAGTTCGACTATCATCTTCCGCTCTTTGAGCCTCTCGATTTGTTCCTCTATTTGTCCTAGAGACTTTCCTTTGCTCAGTAATGCTAAATCTCCTAGAGTTGCATTTCCGTATGCAATCACCAAGGAATAGATCTCAAGTTCAGACACACTGACTCCAAGAAGATCGTTGGATTTTTTAGGTGGTCGTCTGAAATCGTCTTCAGATGTTTCAATTTCTTCTGCTGAGGTCTCTTCTTCGTCCTCAGTAGAATCTTCTTCAATTTCATCATTATATTCTTCAGGCAATCTCATGAACTCCTCATGCGGTATTCTACAGAATACATCTTTCCTTCTTAATGCTTTGACGATTGAATCGAATTTGGTGTTGCCCAGCACAATGAGATTATATGCTAGAGTTATCCTACTTGGAGGAAACGGTGCATACAATGGTTGTAGAAATTCCCCTAGATATGCGTGAAGAACTACTCCCTCTGTTTGACAGCCATCCATACCTTCATGCGTTATCCGAGGCGTTGCTTAAGGAAAAGCTTGGCCAAGCTTTCTCAGATGATCTAGAGAGTCCGCATGTAGCGCTTCTACTTTACAGGGGGCTCGTTTTCATTGCAGGTGATGCAAGCCATATCTCTGTTGATGAGCTTGTTAGAAAGATACCTGAAAAATGGTTTATCATTCCACCTCCAGGAGCTTGGGAAGATCTGCTAAAGAAAACTTGGGGAGATAGTCTGAGATCGTTACAAAGAACAAAATTCTCGTCAGAGAACTTGGATGCCAAAAAAATGATGGAGATACAATCCAACCTGCCGAACGGAATGAAAATTGAGCAAGTTTCAATCGATTCAATCAATGAAATTTCTCAACAAGCTAAGCAGGTGATATCACTAATATTTCCGTCCCTACAAGTATTCATGGAGAGGAACTTTGGCTTCCTGATTAGGGAGGATGAAAAAATCGTTTCCCTTGCATTAGCTGCTTCACCTCTATACTCTAACGAATTTGAGATTCACATTGAAACACATCCAGACTATCAAAAGCGTGGATTAGCAATGATCTCAGCAGCGAAATTAATCCAGTATAGTCTAGAGCATGGGTTGACCCCCCATTGGGATGCTGAAAATCATCCGTCTGCAAAACTCGCTACTAAACTTGGTTTTACTGAACCTGAAGTATACAATGGATACTATTGGATACAGGAATAGTATTTTGCAGGACTACAGACTACTTATTACATAGTCTGCAACCATTCAACATTTGTAAGAATCTATGGGAGGATTCAGCATATGAGTTTTCTAAGAAAACTAGGTAGAAAGAAGCAGCTCGTTCTGTTCTGTTTAATTCTAATTGGAACCTCAGCTGTGGCCGCAGATCTGATTCAGACAGATTTCGGTGCAATAGATGTCGAATATATCAGAATAATCGAGGAGAATGGGTTAGCAGTGACTGGGAAATTGTATCACCCACTCTCAGCAACTGCTGATAACCCTGCACCCGCAGTACTCCTACTTCATGGTATGAACAACGACAAAGATACCGAAGGACCTACTGCACTCGAGCTCGCGAAGAGAGGAATTGTTGCACTTACTATCGATGAAATCAGTCATGGGGACTCAGATAGACTTGTAGATGTATTGGGTTATTTCTTGGGTACTTCACAATCAACTCTTGGAGCTAATGCATCGTATCAATGGTTGAAAGGACTTGCCTTTGTTGATGGTACCCGATTAGGTTTAATCGGGCACTCAATGGGTGCTGGCACAGCCTCAGCTGTAGCTCAACTGAATCCTGATCATCGCGCAATAGTAATTCAAGCGGATGGACCATATAATCTCACAACTCATAGTTACATGAACAACTATCTGGCAGTGTGGTCATTCTACGAAGAATTGTTCACAACCCAACCTCGTGATGAGTTCCTGCGAGATAGTTTAGATATGATTGCATATAATGAAGGACTCTCAGATGCTTCTGCAGCCCAAGCTGATCATACTTATGGAACCTTTTCTGATGGGTCAGCCCATAGATATGCACAATGCCCCTGTACACATCCAGGGGCAACATGGAATTCCAAGGGTGTAAGTGAAGCAACATCCTGGATGCTTCAAGCTCTGATGGGGCTGGGTGAATCAGCTGCACAAGCATTGTCTGCAGAATCAACTCAGACATACATGATCCGAGAAGGTGCAACTCTTTTTGCCCTCATCGTATCAGTACTTTCATTGATACCTTTATCAAGTATCCTCTTAGAGATTCCATACTTCAGTGAGATTGCCAGACCACTCCCACAGAAGATACCAACTGAAGGGAAGCGCTGGTGGATATTTGCACTACTAAATGCGTTCATAGGTGGTATCACATTCCTATGCCTACCGAACTTGGGATTACTCGGTGGAGCATTTCTTGGTTCAATATTACCAATATTCCTTCTTGTAACTGGAAACGGTTTATTGGTCTGGTTCCTAGTTAATGCATTAATTGCATACATCTTCTACAGATACTGGTTTAAGAAAGAATCTGCGAATGAAGAAGGGATAACATACGAAGATGTTGGGCGTTTCAAGACCTTCAGAGACCCTGAGAGTAGTGATGTCATCTTTAGAACAATCGTATTATCAATAGTTTTGTTCTCATACTTATACATACTTGTAGCAGCATCACAGGAGTTCCTTGGAATTGAGTTTAGGTACATGTGGCCGGTTCTAAAGGAATTTACACCTGATAAATTTGGACAATTTCTGGTTAACATCGTTCCAGTGTTTCCATTCTTTCTGATTAACGGTGGAGTCTTTGCATATGGCATGATTAGACAACCCGAGTCAGATTCACAACTGAAGACCCTACTCATTTGGTGGATCAAGATTGTCATTGCTATGGAGAGTGTCCTACTTATTCTGATCCTCGTGAACTATTTACCAATGTTCATGTTAGGAACAGGTCCAGTTCTAAACATGGGACTCTATGGTATCTTCTTGATGGCATATTTACCCATCTTCGCAGGCGTATTCTTCCTCATGACTGCATTCTATCAACAGACGGGCAGAATATATCTAGGATCAATCTTTAGCACACTTCTTGTTGTATGGATAATGACAGCTGGAATGTTGATTTGAAAACGAAATAATCGGAAGGATTCTGAATCCTTCCCATTTTTCCAAAAGATTCATCTCAAAGGTCAACTATGAAGTGTGCTTAGTGAGTCATTAGTGGGGATGAGAGTTGGAACCTTTAGGCACTATAACAATGTTCTATCCATATGTAGACGATGAAACAAGAGAGATTCTTGATTCAACTATGAAAGAGTCAAGTAACTTCAATGATTTTGTCGGACGGTATTGTGATATTGTTGTTCAACAGGATACTCCCATATTGACAGGATATCTGGCAACACATTTTGCTCTGACGCTGGAAGAAATGCAATTTGGTGTGAAATTAGTTGAGGCTAACAAAATCTCCCCTATGGCAGCACCACTTCTTATGTTGTTCGAATCGGTTTACCAACAAAAATACAGTTGGGAAGAAATTACAGCAGCATTAAAGGTTGCACTATCTGAGGCTCCAAATGACTGGTTTGTTTGTCATATTTATCTTACTTGGAGTGTCTATGTTGTGTATCTTCCAATTTTTCCTCCCAGCAAATTCAATCTTCATCCATATGACTCAGTAATTGAGAGCATTGAAGAGAAAGATGAGTTTGAATATTTCCGTAGTTATCTGCTCTTGATAGATGCGTTCAAACTTGTTAATGAATACAAGATGGCACAGGCTTCAACACTTGGTGAAGAGGCACTTGAAAGTGCGAAGAAATATGATGACCAACTGCTAATGGCTTCTATTTCCTTATTCATCGGTCAGCAACTAAAACATTCAGATGTAAAGAGAGCAATTGATTATGTCCTTCTAGCAAGAGAGCTAAGTGAGAAGCATGGTTTTGAAGAAGGAGTAAGTCTTGTTCAGCATACATTGAGCCACATTCATGGAATAAGAGGAGAATATGACGCTGCCGTGGAACACCAAAAAAACTACCGTGAGATGCTATTATCAAGAAGAGACAGAGTGGGTTTTGTTGATGCTTTAATTGCGTTATATTACAACATGTCCGGAAATGGGGAGTCAGCATATGATTATGTTAAAGATTTTGATTTCCCTAATGCTCCTGCGAGGTTTTCTGCACATTTTCAAACACAAATAGTCTGGTCATTATATAATCTTCAAAGAAATAATGAAGCGAGAGTTGAACTCCAGAAACTACATCAACTCGCAATTGAGAGTGGAGAGGACATGTTCCTTATGCGATACGAATTCCTTGAAGCTTTACTTGATAAAGCAGAAGGAAATTTAGAGAACGCAAGAAGGTCTCTTGAGAAAATATACGGTTACTATGAAAAGGATCCAGTACCAGCTTTCCAGAACCAGTGTCTACTACATCTAGTGGATATAGAAATATCAAATCTCTCAATCGAATCTCTAAGTAGTAAC
>JAEORG010000098.1 GCA_016841005.1 Candidatus Thorarchaeota archaeon
AAATCTTCATCAGATAACTCTCTTCGCCGTTTACCAGGTCCATTACAGAAGCTTTTCTGGAGAAAATTCAGGAAAGATCCCTTTTTGAGAAAACAGATGATGGGTACTGTTGGCGTCACAGCTGTTGGAATGTTCGGAAAAGGCAGCGGATGGGCTATCCCAATAGGCTTACACCCTATTGTATTTGCATTAGGAGGTATTTCCAGTAAGTCACGGGACCCCGCCAATCCTACGAATATTGGCGAATTTCTTAACCTGACAGTCATGTTTGATGAGGAGGTATCATTTGGAGCACCTGCTACCAGGTTTCTCGCGAGGCTTTCCGAGCTTATGCAAGCGGGTTTTGGGCTCGAACAAGAATAAATGAGCCAAGGTTAGAGCTATAAACTTGTCGAATAATGGTAAATTCCACGATAAACTATAGACAGATCAATTCAATTCTTAGCAACGATTCCCATATCCGAAATATACCACAGACTGCGTTGAAGTGCAATATTAAATTCCATTCTCTAGTTTGCTTACAGCATTAAATGGTGATTTCCTATGAGGTGGAGACTGAAAGAGTTGCATTTGCGAAGTTTGCTAGGTTTCTGTTTGTTATCACTCCTATTCCTAACATTCCCTTCACCTGTTGTATCCAATGCTCATACTGAAATCGATGATTTGACTGGCGTAAATGTCGCAATCTATAACGGAACTGGTGTATTGATTTCCAGCCGCATCGCAGTTACCAAGATGTTTGAATGGATGGGCGCATCTGTTGCGAACATCACTGCTTCACAAATCCGTGGTGATTTCCTTGACAACTATGACATTCTTGCAGTTCCTGGAGGATCGGAGAACACTGCCAATGTTGACCTTGATTCTGAAGGAAAAGATAAGGTCAAGGATTTTGTCTACAACGGTGGCTCATACTTTGGAATCTGCGGCGGAGCGACATTAGGAGCAGCATACCTGCGATTAATCAATTGTTTCATAAGTCCCGTGAATGAACCCGGTTCATTAATACACATGACTACAATGAATGTCAACCATTCTTCCACTGGACCTAATCTTTCAGACTTCCCAGATAACTTCTCTACTATGTATTGGGGCTCCCAATACTTTAGTACGCCATATGGTACATCTTTTCATAAAATTGCTACTTACGACTATAACGACAGAGCTGGAATGATTGCATCAGAATATGGGTATGGAACAGTTTTCCTCTCAAGCCCCCATCCTGAATATGAGGAAAATAGTGATAGAGATGGCACCACATTTGGCGACACTAACGATGATCCTGATTCAGAGTGGGATCTTCTCTTGAGAGTTTCGAAATGGCTCATTGAAGCCTCCTCCGAAGCACCCCCGAGCTCAACGACGTCCACAGAAACTCCCACACCAACTCCGACACCTACTGCGAACACTCTTGATTTGCCTTTGATTGCTGCTGCTTCGTCTGGATGTGTCTTAATTGTGTTAACGCTTGGTATCATTTATCGAAGAATGCATAGGTGAAAGACTCTTTTTGATAGCCTTGTGTGAAGGATATAGATGCAGATTTTGCTGACATCCTTAGAATCTCTCTACTGAGAAACGCAACAGCCAATATGTGTAGTGCTCCCTATAATGAAGGGGATTGCTAGAATGGCCAAGTTTATGGTCACTTTGTTTCAGAATTGATATAGGCAGTGACCAATCTTTAGTGAATTATTATGGAATCTACAGATGCACCCACAAGTCCGGAGATACGCGAGCTAAGATCAGACGAATCTGATGAATTCGTCAAACTCATGGAGTTCGCGTTCAAGGATAGTATTGAGGAAGACAGACTTGACGCCAATGAAATACGGAAAGTTATGAAGAAAATACGTACTCCTGTTTACAAAGTTCTTCAAAGAGTCCTAGGAATGAGAATGGAGTTCTATGTTGCTGAGGTGGAAGACACCATTGCAAGTGGAATTCAATTGAGTATTGAGAAGGATGAGTTCTATGTAGGCAATCTCATGACGCTTCCAAAATACCAGCGTCAGGGACTTGCTAGAGAGTTGCTTCATCTAACTTTCAGACGAGCTCGTGAGTCAGATGTGAAGAAGGTGAGACTTGACGCGAGAGCTGACAACATTAATGCAGTAAGTCTATACACATCGGAGGGTTTTGAAACAACATTTCACTCCGGTCGTTTTGAGTTAGACTCTGCAATTGAGAGTACTGAGGGCACTTCCAATGATGTTACTGTCCGCGAAGTTACTAAAATTGCTACTTCTGTCATCGATCCAATGCTTGATGATTGCTTTCCAGTATCATATCTGGAAGCTAAGGGACGTGAAAAATACCTCAAGGATCTAATTCCTTCAAGAGCTATACGGTTCTTTGCAGGAAGACTTGGTGGACAGTTAATCCACAACTATGCATTCTTTGTGAAGGGAGAAAAGAATCCTCGAGGAATTATCGAAGCATCTCAATCAAGGATTGAACAACGAATTCGCTTATCATCACCGATTCTGTTTGAGAAGGACAATGAACTATTGTTGGAGGTCATCCCAAAGGTTCTTGAAATCGAAACAGGCTATAGAGGAATAACAACTGCATCTATCAGCTGTTCAATGCATCGAACTGATGCTATATCGAAACTTGAGAGCTTGGGATTCAAAAAATTACGTGAGAGTATATCCATGACCAAACGACTCTAGACGATGCTCTAGGATCTGGGATCTCACTTCCTCCTATCTATAATATATACGAATTTAGTCGGCATCCTTAAATCAAATCTCTGTTCTGTCGTTTCAGCTAAGCCAGTTTGGCGGAAACGTTTGTGTGGTATTGGTATGGATATTGATGTTGCGAAGCTTAGAGCAGAATTTGACAAACCTCATCACCTCATTCAAACATCAGATGACAAAGTTCTGTTCTTACGTGAATGGGAATCCGCAGTCCCGTCAAAGACAGCAATTATCATTTTTCACGGGATAACAGCATATAGCGAGCCATACGATTCGTTAGGGAGTCCACTCTCCGACGCTGGATTTTCTGTTTTTGGCCTTGATTTGCGTGGCCATGGT
>JAEORG010000099.1 GCA_016841005.1 Candidatus Thorarchaeota archaeon
CAACTACTTCACGCTACTTACTGGGATGGTCCGGGTGGTGTCCTAGAGGCAGCTCTCGAAATGCAGAAGGTCTGGATTTATGAATCCCCAATGATCATCTGTTACGAGAACGTTCTACTTTCAGCATACCGAACTGACAAGTTCGATGGATTTGTAAACGACGTTAGCGATGGTGTCCCAGGTTGGTGGACCAACTACAAGGTACATCTCAAGGATGCACTAGGTGGTCCATTCGGTGGTACATTCCGCTGGAGTAATCCACTTGATCTTGACACCTTCAACTTCATGGTAAGCTCCTCAGCATACACAATGAATGTCCTAGGTGAGCTATACGATAGCCTCATCCAACAGGATGATCAGGGTAACGACATGAACTGGCTCGCAGAGTCATACACCGCCGAAACCCATGACGACAATCCGAGCGTACCAGCTGGATACACAAGCTTCACATTCCAAATGATCCAGAATGCAACCTGGACTGACGGTACACCAATTACCGCAGAAGATGTTGCGTTCTCGCTGAACTACTTCCGTGACGCACCTGGTAACCCATACGGTGCAGATCTCACGGAGATGACAGCAGCATACGCACCAACCACCTATACAGTGGTTGTTGAGTTCGGAAGTGAATCATTCTGGCACCTGCACACAGCAGCTTACAAGCCAATCATTCCAAAGGCAGTCTTCCAAGACATCGGTCTTGATGGATGGAACCTATGGAATCCTGACCCGCCAACTGAGGCTATGGTCACATCTGGTCCGTTCAACGTGTCTGACTACGTTGCTGGTGAGTTTGCTGAGCTAACCTACAACCCGAACTACTTCTTCGGTCTTGACAGGACTACTGAACCTACCACAACCGAAACACCTCCGCCGACCGACTTCACCATGGCTATTGTAGCTGGTGCTGTTGGTGCTGCAGTCGTGATTCTTGTTGGTGGATACGTCTTAATGAGACAGAGATAATTCAGTTCAAGGGGACATTAGTCCCCTTACCCCTTTCTTTTTTTGATTTAATCAACTTCCTTGGTATCCATATCACACTCAAACCATATTTTGCGGTGGACTGTATTCTTTTAACATATAGAACTACAAAAGCTGATGAGTGAAACGCATGCAGATAACACGAAGCCAATCAAAGCTACTCTTCATCGCTGTACTTCCACTAATTCTTGGTTCTGGATTTGCATCGCTTGTACTAGATTCCTCCATCATCGGAGATATAATTGGTACATCTCAAGGCTATTCGTTAATTGATCTGATTATTCAAACGATCATCTCAACCGTTATGGGTACTCTCATTGTGTTGGCGATGTTCTTTACATTAAAGCGACGAGGGGATACAGCTAAAAAGCTAATGATTGCCTTTGTTGTTTCACCAATTCTTTACTTTGTTTTCCTCTTTCTTGGGCAAGCATTCCTACTAATTTTATTCAAAGGATCAAGCTCCGGAGGATTCGTTCAAGGTATTATCTCGATGTTCTCTCTAGGGATCGCAATGCTATCCCTAGCTATGATTTTGATGGATGCTATTCCGCCGACCGTCAAGAATCTCTTCGTAGCTTTCTATGGTAGTGTTTTTGGGATATTTCTTGGGATTATTTTTGTGACTGCTACAATGTTTGTTCTCTTGATATCTCTTATATTCGAAGATTTTCTGCTCACTCGGTTTTCTCCCGTTTCTCAAGAGGTTACCATGACTGGACGAGTAGGAGAGGATCCCTTCGATTATTCAAGAATAAAAACTGAATCTGTTGCAGTTGGAGTGGGAGATTTTGTCGCTTTCTCTCTTCTTTCAGCTCATGCCGTTGTGTATTTTCCATTTCATGTGTGGTCTATGTCATTGATTTTGGTCTTCATAGGTATCTGCGTCAATGTTCTAGTGATAGCACGTGAAGGAGAGGTACTTCCTGGAATTCCCTTACCTGCACTACTTGGTATTATACCATGGATAGTCCATATTGTAACACTTGCTATATTAGGAGCATAGAGCATAATGCGTGGAGCGGAAGTAAGATATTTAGAATTTGGGCAGAAATGGATGGATTTGCCATGATATCAGACCAGAAACCCCAGAACATTATTTTCGTCATCACAATGATCATAGGTATTGTTAGTGCCGCAGGTCTAACTACAAGTGCAGCTTACTATAGTGGTAGCTACGCAATTGTACGCTATCTAGAAATAACAAAGACCGACTTACGTGTAGTGGGTTTTGATCCTGATAATCAAACAGTCAATCCTGCACTTCTTGTTGATTTTAATGTAAAAGCACCATCAGCTCAGACTGGTGAAGCCAAACTCACGTATTTCACGGTGTCTGTTCATCTAAATGGAAGGAGTTTTAGCTATACTACATTTCGAAAGAATATTCCACTTGAGTACAGAACGTTGTATCCAAATTACAATGAAAACTTCACAGTGGGATCTACAATAACTTCTGGAAGCGATAAGCAACTACTCTATGACGCATATGAGAATGACGAATGGGTGTTTGCCATTACTCTAACTGTCTTTTATGACATCTTTGATTCACCCGGTGTGCAGGTTCGAGTCATTGCGTACAGTCATACTGGTCCTCCAACAGGAATAGAAGGATGATACTAAGATAGGATTTTCTTTAATCTTGTAATCCTTTCAACGGATACAGAATCTGCACCTGTAAGCTTCGCAAGCTCAACTGAAACTAGGTCTAGATAGAACGTATGAATTAGGAGCTCCTCAATCTTTGTATTTTTCGGATGCCAGAGATGAATTGGCTTAGCGCCTTCATCTTCGTATATTTCTGATGTTGCATTAAATCTTGAACTCACTCTTGGATTCTCGTGTTCTGATCTGATGAAAATAGGAAGCACACCCATAGAACTAAACCAGCCAATACTTTCAATTTCATTATGATTTGCTTCTGGTATTGTTGAATAGAACGATGCAATTTTAGAATTCTCATTTATCTGACACTTGGCACGATAGGCAACTGCTTCCAAGTGACCTGCTGACATGAAAAGTGGAATTGATCCCTGAAGTTCTTTCGCGAATTTATCTGGTGATGTAACACCGACTGGCCATTTCTGAGATAGAAGTTCAAGTTTTGTACTCAAAGGAAGGAGATTAGTTCTCGCTCTTCCAATAATTGATTCAAGAAGTAACAACTCTACGGACAATATCAGTGGCAGAGCAGCTCTGGGTTGGAAACCTCCAGGGAGTATTGTTAGTCTTGTTGGATCGGCAATTTGTTGTAATTGCCCTCCCGATGTAATTGTATATGTTTCGCACACTCTTTTCTTAGCTTGTTTATATGCGCTAATGGTTTCTTCAGTATTTCCAGAATAACTGACTGCGATGGCAACCCAATTTGAATCAACATAATGAGGTATCGAATAGTCTCTAATACAGACCAGAGGAATCGTAGATAACTCGTTCAGGAGACTTTTGCAGAGTTCTCCTGCAATTGCGGAACCTCCCATACCAAGAAGACAGACTCCACCTTTCTTTTCTTTTGAGGCTTCAACAGCCGCTTCTATTGCAGAATTACTTGGTGTGACTGCACCTAGCATCTTTGGAAAACCATATACCATACTTTGCATATCATTCTGTTTGATATCCTCTAATCCCATTGCAATCGGGTATGACACTCCTCACCCGACTTATAGATAGTTCTTTTTTACAGAAGACTAATACGTAGGTTCATTTTTTTTCGTTGTATCTCAATTTGCAAGGTGAAATGATAATGGGTCTGATGCGTACTGCTGCAGTAAAGGGAATGATTCCTCCAGGGAATAAGGTTTCTGAGCTCCGTAATAATTTGATGAGGTTAATGACCACTATGGCTATTGTCCTGGAAGAACGATTTGGGAAAGATGGCCTAGATGCAGTTGCAGAAATTTTTCAGAAACTTGGAACTGAGGATGCAGAAGCTCTCAAAGACCGATTAGATTTAGGTGATACTCTGAAGGATGCGGAAGACGCTTGGATAGTAATAGGGCATATAATGGGATCAAAAATGGCATCAAAATGGATTGATGAAAATAGAGTGGAATTTTCACATCCATTCTGCCCACAGTATGAAGCCTTCAAGGAGAATGGGAAGCTCTACTGTGAATCAGTTTGTTGGCCTTATGTTGAAGCTGTAGCTATGGGAATTGCAAAAGGTGCTAAGATGGAAGTCACACGTTCAGCCGATTCTAATGCTCCATGTACAAAGGCGATTGTAATGTCGAAATAACTTAGGGAAAAACAAACTTGAGAACTAAAATTCAAAATGAGGAATGTATAATAATCAGCAATTTTGAAACAATGTTATCATACCCAATTAGGCATAAGTGGGACCGTGAAGAGGGAGCGATGTGATGGTAAATATGCTCAAGGCAATTGTCTTTGATTTAGACGGAACCATTACAAAACTTGATTTACCACTTGAGCTTATGCGCAATGACGCCAAACGTTTTTACATCAGCGAAGGTTTACCCTCCGATCTCTTAGAACCCGCAGATGGAATTTCAAGCTCTACCGCTAAAGCCAAGGACTATTTTCTTTCAAAGGGTATGTCCCTAAAAGAGTGGGATATCCTTCAACAAGAGCTCGATGTGTTAATGTCCAAACACGAAACAAAGTCTGCAAAAGATGTTAATCTGATGCCTGGTGCTTTGGAGTGTATTGAACACATTCGTTCACTTGGAGTTCGGACATCGGTCCTTACTAACAACAGTCGTTTCGCGATGGATATCATTCTGAAACAAGTTCCACTAGAGAAATACTTCGAAATAATCCAAACGCGGCATGAATCTCCGTCCCCAAAACCATATCCAGATGGATTGGTACATCTTGTAGACAGAATGGGAGTAGCATTGAATGAAGCTATATATGTTGGAGATGCAGTAATTGATGGTGTGGCGGCATCCCGCGCAAATATAGAATTCTGGGGTGTAGCAACGGGTGAGACAACTGCTGAGCAATTATTCTCAGTTGGAGCATCGGAAGTTGTGTCATCACTTAGCGAATTACCACTAATTGTATCCAATCGCCTGAACCAAATCTAAATACAACCTGTCCAAAAGTTAAGTTACTTTGCTAATTTGCGCCTCATGGTTCAAGCTCGTATTTTTCTCTCATACAATAAATAAAATCTTGAGAACGTCACTCATACTTCAAATTCATAGAATGATGTAGTAGGTCAGACAGCTCATGATTTTGAGCAATGGGTGGAAATTGCTGCAACCTGCATTTCTTTATAACATCTAATGAGAATGTCTGCTCACACCACCCCGGGTCTTTCTCACCGAGATTGAATCCTATTCCTATGAGGTGTAAGACCATGATGATTGACGAGGGCACGCTTTTAGTTCTGAGGTCCGCAAATGGAGCGTTTTCCTGTCGAGCTCCTCCTTTACCTCGTGATTGGAACTCCGTGGACCGACCTCATGTAGCAAATTTGGTTCATTTAGGACATGAAGTGTTTCGTGTGTATCTCTCTACACCTATGAGAAGAACCGGTACTCTCCAATACGATCTAGCGATTTCTGATTTAGACCATCTTCCCATTAAGTCAATCATTGAAATTCGTCATGATAATGTTGAATTTAGTTATTATCGAAAAGATGA
>JAEORG010000100.1 GCA_016841005.1 Candidatus Thorarchaeota archaeon
GTGCCGCAGGAGCGCGTGCTGCATCTTCTCACACTGGATCATTGGCCGGTAGTGATACCGCATATGATGTTGCGTTCAAGCAGTGCGGAGTTAGACGCGCAAGCAACATGGCATCCCTATTTGATGTTGCAGCTGTCTTTGATGATATGCATCTCCCATCTGGAAACCGCGTTTCGATTGTGACAAACGCTGGTGGTCCAGGAATTCTTACAACTGATGCTTGCGAAGCCAGTGGGCTTGAGATAGCCAAGTTGTCTTCAGAAACCATAGAATATCTGAAAGAAAATCTGCCACCTGCGGCCTCAGTTTACAATCCTATTGATGCGCTTGGGACAGCTCAACCCGAAGATTACGCTTTATGTGTTGAAGCTTCACTGCGTGATGAGAATGTTGATTCTGTCATTGTACTACTCACTCCGCAAGCAATGACAAAGGAAACGGAAACAGCACAAATTCTAGTGGAATCGCATAAGAAGTACCCTAACAAACCATTGATTGCAGTCTTCATGGGTGGCAACTCCATGGTCTATCCTCGAATCGTGTTAACGGAGGGAAGAATTCCTGTTTTTGATTTTCCAGAACGAGCAGTTCATGCCATTGCTGAATTATATCATTACACAGTAAATCGGGATAGTTTGAGGGATGAATCAATACCTAACTTTAAGGTAGACAGAAAGAAAACTGCTGAAATAATTAAAAGTGTCCAAAAGGATAACCGCCGTGTCTTGCTCGGGAGTGAGGCACATGCAATTGCTGAAGCCTATGGGATACCTGTTGCGAGAATCAGATTGGCTACAAGTGCTGATGAAGCAAAAGCCTTGGCCGATGAGCTTGGCTATCCTGTAGTTCTTAAGATTGCTAGTCCCGATATCGTTCATAAAAGTGACATTGGAGGGATTATAATTGGATTGGAAACTCCAGAACAAGTTGAAGCAGCATTTCTTCAGATTCTTAGTAATGCGAAAATGCATTTGCCAAATGCAATGATTTACGGCGTGGACATACAAGAGATGGCAGAGAAGGGGAAAGAACTGATTATTGGCTGTTCCAGAGATGTGCAGTTCGGTCCACTTGTCATGTTCGGTGCCGGCGGCATATTCGTAAACTATTTGAAAGACGTAGCATTTCGGCTTGCACCCATGAGTCGAAGTGATGCTACAGAGTTAATTATGGACACAAAGATGGGGGCTCTTCTGAAAGGCGTAAGAGGCGAAGCTCCCAGCGATATTGTAGCTATTGAGGATACCATTCTTAGAATCAGTCAACTAGTCGCAGATTTTGAGGAAATAGTTGAGCTTGACATCAATCCTGCTTTTGCATACGAGAAGGGAAAAGGTGTATCAGCAGTTGATGTTAAGATAACCATTGGAGGGTGATAAAATGGTGGAAAACATTGTAATTAGCGGAGATACGCTTACCGGAAAGACCATGGTAGCCATCGCTTTAGCAGCCAAGCTGAGAGAGAAAGGCAAATCAGTCGGTTACTTCAAACCTGTAGGAACCAAGAGTTATGAGCATAGCACAAGTTCAGAGGACATAGATGAAGATGCAGCCATCATGAAAGATCTTCTCGGACTAGCGCATCATCTTTCCTGTATTTGTCCCATTGTTCGGACAAATTCAAGCTATGACGAATTACTTCGCATTGGACATGAAGAGCTGATGGCGCGGATTAAGAACTGTTACTCAAAGATATCAGAAGGATTAGACTACCTGATTATTGAGGGAACAAAAGCATCCTGGCATCTCATGCATGTCGACCTGTCAACACCACAAATTGCCAAAGAACTCAATGCATCAGTGATATGCCTTGTGAACTTTCCTGACATCACAGCGATTGATGATATTCTCCTCCAGATAGAGCTCTTCAAACAACAAGGAATTCGAAAAGTAAGTATAGTTCTCAATATGGTTCCACCAATGCTCAAGAAGACAGTCAAAGAACAAATAGGTCCATTCCTTGAAACCAGGAATATAGATCTCGTAGGTGTAATTTATCTTAACCGTGAGTTGTTTAGTCCTACAATCCGAGAAATTCAAAGAGCCCTCAATGGCCAGATTATTAGTGACTCTAACAAGATGGATCTTCTCATCGACCAATTCATGGTTGGGAGTATGGCACCAGAAAATGCACTCAAGTGGTTCAGACGAGTACGCGATAAAGCTGTTATTACTAGCGGAGATAGAAGTGATATTTGTCTTACTGCTCTGGAAACCGACACAAATCTGCTTATCCTTACTGGTGGATTGGGTCCTGATGTTGGTACTATCTCTCGAGCTCGTGAACGAGGTGTACCAATCATGGTCACTGCGCACGATACCTACAGTACTGGTCATATTGTAGACAGTCTGATTGGTACAGTTACAGCAGATAATAAAGAGAAGCTAACAATTGTAGAGAATATTGTTGGCGAGGTTCTTGATTTGGATGCAATTCTAAAATAGACTATGAGTTATTTGTGGGGAGCTTACAAGCTCCCGTTTCATAAAAGAGATGAACGCATATACGCCGGGAGGAGCAATATGCGCTCGGAGAGTAGTTTAAGGATA
>JAEORG010000101.1 GCA_016841005.1 Candidatus Thorarchaeota archaeon
ACAAAGATACTCTGTTTGTTTTTCATATAGATGACATAGAAACCAAGTCCTTGGATGGCCACCCACAGGGTCCATAAGCCAGCTTCAATCATTAATTGCATAATGGGCGCTGGATTTCCCAAGAAGCTCCCAAGGCTGTCATATGTTGACAAAAAACCTGTGGCGACACCAAACAAGCTTCCTAATATAGGAAGAATAATAGATCTTTGAATAGTCATTTCAATCTCCCCTGGCATCCAGAGAAATGGAGCCCCTATTTCTATCCTTTCATTCTCTGATTTGCAATACAAGGTTATTCATTTCTTGAATTTATTTCCAAGACTGAGTGGGTATATATTGGTTAATTTAGATCTTTACAAAAAGAGTCTAGGAATATCTTCCCTCGAGATGTTGGAGGAGCGCTTTCAAAAAACCCTCCTTCCCACCAATAGAACTCCTGATTTTTTTGTAGACTGGAATAAAATTCATGGTTATGTAAATGATCTAGATGCAGAGATTAGTATCTTGAGCGAAATCCTAGGCAAACCAAATGTGGAAGAGCTTCTTAGGAAAACTCTAGATATCCATCCTGAAGTCCTAAGGATATTCCCAAGAATGATTGCCTATCGAGAGATACAATTTCCAGTTGTATTTAATTTCGAAGGTAAATCAGTTGATCTTCGCAATCTCGATTTTGAAAGAACAGCCCTCTCACCACCTTCTGAAATTGAAATAGACGAATACATGCAATTTACAAAAGAATCTGGTATCGTCGAGCTGCTAGAATACGTTAGTAACTTGCATGACTACATGCTAGGAGTCGAGGTTGGCATGGATACAAATGCGAGAAAGAATCGAAGTGGATTTGCCATGGAAAATCTTCTTGAGCCACTTATCCAAGAAACCTCTCAGAACCTTGGTTATCAGATGAAAGTCCAGAACAAATTCAAATCTGTTCCGAAGAGTATCAAAGTCCCGGACGGATTAAGAGAAAGAAAAGCAGATTTCATAGTACATTCAGAAGAACGCGCAGTCAATATTGAAGTCAACTTCTTTTCTGCAGCTGGGTCCAAACCAGAAGAGATAGTTGATTCGTACATCAATCGATATAACGAACTCAAGTCACACGACTGGCATTTCATTTGGATAACTGATGGTGATCGTTGGAGTAGTTGCGAGAATCAACTTCAGAAGGCTTTCAAAGAAATGGACTGTGTTCTTAATATTGAATTTGCTAGAGCTGGAGTTCTTGAAGAGGCTTTGAAACTTTTTCTGCAATTATAATGATGGAGGGAGGAAATGGTTGATTTCTGCGTATGAATTCGGATTGAGTGAAAAGATAGTGTTAAAGATTCTAGAGAATGTTCATCAAGTTATGACTGAATTATCAGAAAACTTCCTGAAACCTTACAAACTGTCTTTTAGCAACAAGAATCTCTCAGAGATAATTAGTAAGGTAATTGAGAGTAAGGCAGCTCAGATACTGACTCAAGAGCTTGGTTATGATGTCATCAGTGCATCAAGCGATAGTGATCCTGACCTTTTGTTTACTGCAATAAACGCACCACTTGAAGTAAAGGTGACTTCAACTGATACGGGTTGGACTGGTGGAGAGTTTAGTAAGCGTCCTTTCAACTATTTATTAGTGTCTTGGATCCCGAATAACGAGTTTTCTGACTTCTTTGTGGTATATACACACCTTACTGAGGAAGATTGGGAGTCAAGAATGAAGAAAGGTGCAAGATTCTATGGTCCCTTATTTTCTGCAAAAAAATTACTTGACAAAGATGAATATGTTATTTTCATTGGATCTCTTGAAACTAAAAAGCGAGGAGCTGTAAAAATCCAGCACCACAATATACAGCAGGAAAAACTTGCTTGAGAATAAATAAGCACACTCGATTTTCTTGAGCCAAGATAATATATCGAATTGCGGCATGTTTATCAACCCCCCTCAAGACTAATAGCAGAGAGAAAGGAGAACGGGTGTTACCTTGTACGCTTACTTCAAACTCTTCAATAGCATCAAAGATGCACATGAGGTTGAGCTAGCCCGACTTGAACTTGAGAGTCTCGTTGGTCCTGTAGAAGTAGTACATAATTTTGCTGATGAATTGATGAGGGAACCTCTTAAGTCGCGTGTCAACTCAACACAGGTTACAAAGAGAAATGATGAGAGCGATGGGGTAAGATTTCAGGACTTTTTAACACATGAGCTGGTATATGGAAAAGTTCAGGGTTTTGTGGCAAGAAAATTCAAGGCCAAGACTATCACATCTCTAATTAGGAAATTAGGTTACACCCGTGAGATCTATGTGATAGACACTAGGAAGAGCTGGAACTCCTTTGTCAAATCGATCTTTCCACAAGCCAGTATCGGGAAGAATAGCAATGTTTTCTTTGCAAACGAAACTGTTACTGTTCGCGCAATAACAAATCAGTACTTCCTCGAGAATTGTGAGTATATCCTGAAGATCACTCCAACACTACCTCGAGATAGAGTAATTGGATTTGCAGACAGGATGTTTGACAATCTGATGCGCTTTATCTACAGAATTCCAGCGTCTTCAAAAGCTCGTGTAGGCAAGAGGTTTCTAGATTATCTTGCGGACCGTGATGAACCTTCTCTCTATCTTTCTCATGGTCTTCATCCGTACAAGGGAAAGTTCCATCCAAAAATGACTCGGGCACTGGTCAACATCGTTTGTTCCACTGATGAGGGCAAACTGATGGATAACTTTGCAGGTAGTGGGACCTTGATGGTTGAAGCTAGCTTCATGGGTTTTGATAGTTTTGGGCTTGAAGTAAATCCAATGTCTGTTCTGATGGGAAA
>JAEORG010000102.1 GCA_016841005.1 Candidatus Thorarchaeota archaeon
CAGCAGACAATCAACAAATCAGATGTTGATGCAATCATCATTGGGACACCAATCGACCTCAACAGAATCATCAAGATTGACAAACCAAGTGTAAGAGTTAGATATGACCTTCAGGAGATTGGCAGACCAAATCTTGAAGACGTTCTATCTGATTTCGTTAAGAAACATGGAATCAAATAGAATAGGCTGGGGGGAAAGTTCCCCCGAGTCTTATTTTTCATATCATCAATTCGTCCAGAGTGGATGATCCTCTTCGTGAAGATAGGTCTCGATAGAGAACAGATGTGAAGATGTATGTCAATGGACTAAAAAGCAGAGCTGCAACCACTGATTGTATAACGAGAAGGTTGGAATCTGGCAATCGTGTGAATGTCACAAAAGTGCTAACTATCAGATCTAAGATAATTATTACAATATTGAGAAGGATTATGCTCCCAAAGACATGGAAGAAATGACCACTAGTTAGCTCCCAAGACTTCTTCAAAGATTCAAATGCTGATAGATCCGTATCAATCACAATTGCCAGTGTTGGAATAAACCTGACTTGCATGTAAATCAGAAATATCCCACCTATAAGGAAAAGGCCTAGAGCTGACATTAACAGCTCAATCGATCCAGGAGGAAATATCGGATTGAATGGGTCTGTAATGTCAATCATCTCCATTGCTCTGAGTGTTAGTATACTAGCTGGAGTGAGGATGATAGCAACGACCAATCCTAGTATCAATTGTACAATTACTATGTTTAGAACTCGTTTAGAAGAACGTGAGAAACTAGCTGCAACATCTCCTCCTGTTCCACCGTACTCATCAAGTGTAAACTTGATTGCAGCTCCATAGATTATCGCATTGAGGATAAATACTACTATCGCGAATCCCACTGACAGAAACAGTAAACTTGGATTTGATAAGGGATCGAAAAAGAAGCCTACCAAAACGCTGATGGGATCGGCTCCAAGGGTACCAATCAAACCAAATAGTGAAAATAGAAGTACAAAAGAAAGCACAGTAGAAGCCGCACTGATAACACCAACAATAATGATGTATTGAATAAACTTTCGTGACCACAATGATACTGTTCTCGAAATCAGTCCAGAAGCATTGAGAGCATATTCTTGAGCTCTTGGTTGAGAGGCGTCATATCCGAGGTCGTCTTCAAAAGCCAATTACAATCCTCCTTATGGGATAATGTTACCATTGTTGAGTTATATTTGCTCCGTATTACCTAAGCAGGTTTTGGTCGACTGTCTATTATCTCCATGAACTTCATTCCACCAGCTTTCTCAACTAGTTCCTCAAATCCGATAATATTCACACTCGGAGTGACCTCCGTGTTTGTCTTTGTCGTTTTCTGAATCTCAAGTATTAGGGAGTTGTAATCACCAGTCACGGGACCTCTTGGAGCAACATAGAGATTCAGAACATCCATGCTATATGGATCTGACATGTCTTCCTTCGCAACCTCAATTTGTACCTCTTCAACTTGGCTGATTGCTAGGAGCATCTCTCGAAGTGCTGTCAGATTGACTGTTGAACCTTTGATTTTCTTCTCACTCAAACCCATTATGTCAAGCTGAGCCTGCGCATCATTGGTCCTACCTATGTCCCAAAAGAATGGCCCATCGAAATCACAGTGCGGGCATTTACCTCTTTCCTGATGTGATGCGACATCACCCAACAAGAAACCCTCAAAGACGGTTCCAGATCCGTCTAAGTGGAACAGACACATATGACCAGACTCATCATCCCCAACAAAATCATAGGTCCCATCATCATTGAATTTGATAAGTTCAAAAGCAAGCATCAGGGGTGAAACATTGTGATAAGGCCCATGCCGATCACATTGTACTGCAAATGAAATCTTACTTTCTGAGGAGGCGTAGCCTCCGACTACGCGGACCTCCTTTGCACCTTTTTCTTCCAATGTACCCACCATATCATCGACAGCGGGTTCATAGATCTTCTCACCTGCAAGAAGAAGAACGCATTTCTCTGGGGCTTCGTAATCAGTTGCTTCCTTCATTGATCTGAAAAATCTGTTCCGGAGATAGCTTGGCATTCCAGCAAAACTATTGACCTTGAAGCTCTTAGCTAATTCTACAAGTTTGTCACTTGGGATTGCACCGCCAGCGCTTGTTGCAACATAGAATTTAGACATCTGTCCAAGACCTAAGTTGACCGCGTGCCATCCAAGATGAGGAGCATACGGAAAGAGATTCATGCTAGATGATTCCCAACCTGACTCCACGAATGGGTCAATAGCCATCTGTCCTACTTTTACACAGTTTTTGTATAGAAGTTCATTATCATATCGTGTGAGGAAAACTGGAGAAGGCAATCCAGAAGCTCTTCCTGAGCTTAACCAAAACTGAAGGGGAGAAAACTGATAGGTTGCACGTTCTTTCAATCGTGCCATTGCTCCTTCCTTTCCGATGTGAAGCTTGACTCTTGCACCATTGTTGCGAATGAATTTTGCTAGTTCCTTGTGACCTGCTTCATTCGCGTATTTCATAAGATTACCAATTGCCTCAGCAGACTCTCTTGGTTTACCATCCACTTCGGATGGATTTAATGCGAATTTTGTAATGTTGTCCTTATAATCGACCTTCTTAACTAGAGGAACTTTGTATTTGGCCCAATCTTCTATGCATGTAATATTGAAGGGGTCTATATCATTATCTTTGAACAGCTTTCGATAATATGGATGATTTGGCCAGACTTGATATCGAATAAAAGCTCTGAATTTCTTGTCTTGAATCTCCTTTATCTCTCGATGATTCGTCCTCTTCAGTTCTTGAAATGTGAAAGTGCTCTTGGTCAATAGATTGCCTCCACCATTTAGTACACTAGCATACGCGCCGGTCTGCCCGGCATAATAAAGTTGTGACCAATAACTACGAAGGAAATACACGCCTTTAAGGGTCTAAAGTAGAAAGTCATAATAGAGAAGTACACAGTGAACAATCGTCTAAGACTATTGGTCAGGAGTGATTTCATTGTCAGAAGCTGACGAAAAACTTCAGAAAGGTATCATTGAACTCGACAAAGGAAACGACAAAAAAGCTTTCAGCCTTTTCAAAGAAGTCTTTGAAGA
>JAEORG010000103.1 GCA_016841005.1 Candidatus Thorarchaeota archaeon
AAATATATACTTTCATCTATTTGAGATGGATGGTAAATCTATTTGTCCAAAGGTACTAGACTTGTGTATTGCTTGACACGCGGATCATCAGAAGGTGGAGCTGGATATGCCCACCTGGCGTCGATGTCTCTACCACTCAAATCATATACACTAAAACTACCTGATGACCAAGTTAAAGGACTAAACCCAAGAAGAAGTGTTTGGGTCCTCCAACTGCTTACAACTATATGCCGATTCATTCCCACGGTGGGAACAACCAAGAACACATTGGAGAGTTCCATAAGTAGGGAAGTGCTTATGCGATAGAAGAAACTGTATGTTTTCCTATGTTCCTCAGATCCTTGAACTCTAAGGTCATTCAAATATCTATGAATGGTTTCATCATGTACTGAGGGATCCATTACATCTGATAGTTCTTCAACATCAACAGTGATTGCTGTTTCAAAATAATATGCCAATGGAAATTCCGAGATATGAAATACAATCCACTTGTTCTTTGATATGACATTGTAAAGATGCTGAAAAATTGACTGTTTGGAAGAGAGGGCTGCAGGTTCAAGTTTTGACGGGTCTAAATTATCAGATTCTACAGATACTGCTAATCTGAAGACGTCATCAAGCATGTCACCATCATATCCAATTCGAACAAGATGATAAGGTAATTCACTAGGGTTCTCATCCATCCTTCCAGATTTAATCAAAAACTCATTCAGGTCCCTTTGAAAAGTATCGACCTCGTTGTCACTGTCTGTCACAAAGAGAGATTGTGTTGGTGTCCCAAATGAAGAAATCACCTTCTCATATGCTTGGAAACGTGCCTCTTTCTCAGGCTCCACCTGTGATTCTCGCCTCCTTCATTCGAGAATTTTTAGACACGTTAATCGCACCGTCCTTACTTATCTCCGTACAGCAACCAATTATCAGTGCAGAATCGCATTTTTGGGTCATTTAACATACAGCGACTCCACTAGATAGGCCATTTCTGGCAAGCAGCCACATCAAGAATATTCCATATATTCTTTGCCTCGCTGTTTAACCTCAAGAATAGATTTAGATACACAGACATTTCTGACAGTATGTAGGTGTTTTGCTCATGAAACACACTTCAAAACTGATAATTGGAACAACAAGCAGCCTACTTCTAGACAAGAGGATTACACTCTGCATTACAGGTAGTGTTGCTGCAGTAGAATCAGTTCATATTGCCCGACAGTTGATGCGACATGGTGCAGAGGTCTTCTGTGTCATGAGTCATGCAGGAACTGAAATAATTCACCCACATCTAATGGAATGGGCAACAGGAAATCCAGTAGTGACAAAACTCACAGGGCAAATCGAGCATATCACACTGGCAGGCAAGCATGAAGAGCATGTAGACCTTGTATTGATTGCTCCATCCACAGCAAATACAATTGGGAAGATAGCAAATGGCATTGACGATACTCCGGTCACAACCACTGTGTCATCCGCAATTGGTGCAGGCATTCCTGTAATTATTGTACCAGCTATGCACAAGTCAATGTATGATCATCCAGCTGTCTTAGAGAATATTGAACGGTTGAAGCAAATGGGAGTGGACTTTGTTTCTCCAAGAATGGAGGAAGCCAAAGCTAAGATTCCTGAAGTTGAAACTATTGTTGAAGCAGTCATTGGAAGACTAGGACCGAGAGACCTTCAAGGAATGAAATTTGTGTTAACTGCTGGACCAACAAGAGGGTGGTTTGATGATGTCCGGTTCATTACTAATCCATCTACTGGAAAAATGGGAATTGCATTAACAAAGGAGATTATTCAACGTGGTGGAGAAGTAACTCTTATCTTAGGTCCGAGCTGCATAGAACCTCCAATCGACGCTAAGAGCATTCAAGTAGGAACTACAAATGAGATGCTAGATGCTGTTATGGCAGAAATAGAGCAGGATACAAAAGTGTTCATCTCTTCAGCAGCGGTTCTAGATTACATTCCAGCAGAAGTTGAAGATGGAAAAAGGGCATCAGGTAACGAATTTTCAATCACCCTAAAACCAACCCCGAAAATCATCAACACAGTAAGAGAGAAGCACAAAGATCTGTTTATTGTTGGGTTCAAAGTAGAATCGGGTGTTACTGATGAAGAGCTTCAAGCTCGAGCAAGAGTAAAGATAGATTCTGGTGTTTGCGATATTGTCGTTGCCAACGATGCAAAAAGAGAAGGCGTTGCATTTGGAACAGATACCAACCAGGTAATCATTGTAGGACGAAATGGGTATACAAAAACGCTGGATATGTCCTCAAAGCGCGATATCGCTAGAGGTATAATCGATGTAATCCTAGAGAAAGTCCCGTAGATTGAATTCTTAAATTCATAAGATTTCAAGTAAACTTTCAGCCATACGTTGCATATCCATAAAAATCAGACCCAACTGAGCATCGACCTTAGCTAATACAAGCAATAGTGCACTATCACCGACAGATGTCATCAAAGAATAGCCACGATCACCCTTAACATAAATCTCCATGAGATTTCCTCTGTCAAGCTCACCAGTCGCTTTCTCTCCTAATGATAGCATTGCTGCGCTGATAGCTGCTACTCTTTCTTGCTCACTTTCTGGAAGTGCAGAAGAGATCATTAAACCATCAAGTGAAACTAGAGCAGCACCTTCAACTCCAGGTACAGTTTCAAAATCACGGATTGATGAGTTGATTCTGTCAACACGGCTGGACATATCTACAACCTCAATTTAGCCTTCGAACGCCTTTCATTGGCTCCTCTCTATAAAGTCTTGTTGTATAAAGGGCGTACGAATAATAAAAAATGCGCAATTCTTATACTCCAAAGAACTCCTTGGGATCAAATTCTTGGTCTTCTTTTTCACGCTGTTTTCGTCTTTCCTCTTCTTCCTTCTTTCGAAGTTTGGAATCATCCTTGTGAAATTCTCTTTTGGGTTGGGATTTCTCCCTCTTTGTCCTGAGCGGTTCCCCCCGACGATATTTTCGATAATACCAGCCGATTGTAACTACAGCAAATAAACCTACAACTATCCCAATAGCTAGCCATGGAGATGGGCGAATGTAGAAATAGTCGACTAGAAGAGTGGTAAGTGTGTCGTACCCATTCTTTGATGCAACAATCAGGATTGAGTGAGAACCTACTTTTCCAGAGGTCCATGCCTCATCTAGAGTGATTGAGTAATCCCCTCCACTTTCATGTGTAACAATGACCTCAGTATTATTCACCCAGACACTAACATCTGCATCTGAAATTTCTGTTCCCGTAAGGTCAGAAATTGTCAGCGAAATTATTAATCGATCACCTTCCCAGATTATTTGTTCATTCAGAGATATACTCTTTAGATACAGGGCTGGCTGTTGCGACCATACAATTGCGTTCTCGAAGAAATCCTGAGCATCCGTACCTGTTGGTGCAATTGTGAGCAATGCTACCTTTCCAGTACCATATAGGCTAGCAACAGCTACTGTCGATCCAGCACCAGTAGCAAGAACGGAGAGATTTGCAGATGGCGACGCAAAATGTCCAATGTAAGGAATCGTTTCATTCATACTATTTGGATATAAAAGAAGAGGATGTCGTACATCTGTAATCTGAATTCCAGTAGAAGATGCTGTTGAAACATAACCTAAGTCCCATGGAAGCCAAGGGATGTCTTGATCAACCCCTGCAATGACCAATGTCCCTCCGGAGTGGATGAAATCAATCATGGCAGATGAATCAGCAGTTATGGCAGCGGAAAGACTAGATAATGACCCTGGTTCGACTATGACTGTAGTTCTTAGACTGAGTAAGCGAAGGAAACTAGAGTAATTGCCTGATTCATAGTAATCATAGTCAGTTCCAATTTGGTTGAATATAGTTGGAAGATAGTTAGAACTTCCTAGACCTGCAATTGAATCCACTCCAGCCCCTGGAGTATGACCATCAAAGACTAAGCCTTGTGGATTTTGGGAGGGAATTCGGGGGTTTGTTGAAGGATGATAAAGGCAGATATCAGGGTCTCCGAAGAGAATTTGTTGGTTTGCATAATCTCTAGGCTCACCTGATAATGGGTCAGTATAATCTTGGGAGATTGCACGTAATGCATACGCAAGTGCATCTCCTGTCGTATTCCCCTGAGTTATTGATTCCGTGAAGAGAATAGAAAGAAGCCCAGCTGGTCTGAAATATACCGTACGAGGCGCAGCAGTCACAGCAACGGCACCATGCTCCATCAGCATAGCAGGTAACTTTGACCCACCGAGAAGACAGGCGGTAATAACAACAATTGGTGATCCTATGTTTCCGATTGCTTCTTCGAGATCATTTGTATTTCTAAGAATGTGTAATTGGTATTCGGAATCATACAAAACGGGATTTACGAGACCATCCCCACTAGATTGTCCAGGTGGAATATAATCGAGCGACGTTTCTGATTCTCTACCATAAGATGTATCTTCAGATCTCATAGAAAATACACCAAGCCCATCAGGACGCTGCGGGGGGTCGGTTGGATATTCTGTCAGAGTTCCATGTGTACTAAGAGACCAAAGGCCAACCTGAGAAGCTACACCTTGAAAGACTTCATTCACACCTACATGGGCTGAAATAGAGAAGCCTGCACTTACAAGAGCAGCAACAGTATTGTCAATTTGTTGTATAGTATAGGGATTACCAAAATTATCGGCATAAGGGTAATTATAGGTATACGCATAGAGTGAAAGTAATGCCTCATCAGCGTTCTGTGAAACACTGAAGAGAAATCTGTGCAATGCTGCGCGATTAATCATGGCCGCTGCAACATCCGAATCTGATGATGGAATTCGACCACATGCAAAATGACTCTGTAATGACCTATCGAAACTCGTTTTTATTACATTATTAGGAGCGACTATAACAGCACTTTGATCCCAACTCACATTATACGCGTTCCGTGTAAGGAGAAAGTCTTTGAGATAGTTTGATGATTCCATCATTGAGAACTTATTGGGAATTCGTTCATCATACCACCCGTTCTCAGCTCTGGTCGCATATCTTTCCTGAACAAAGATATTAATCTCAGGGCCAATTAGGTAAGGAGCCCAAGTTTCCTCGGCTCTTGTAGGAACTATATTATTATCACCACAGAGAGAGAAAATAGGTGCACCATGATATGCGGCAGAATATGCTGCTGGTGCAAATAACTCATCACCATTGCCTATAGGTAATGTTAGAACAACATCCTTCTCACCAGACAATGTCTGTATCCAATCAGATAACATTGGATATGTACTAAGATTACTCAACAAAAGAAAGTCGTCCAGTTCTGTAGTTAATGATCCAGAGTGCTGACTTGTAGGATCTACGAGG
>JAEORG010000104.1 GCA_016841005.1 Candidatus Thorarchaeota archaeon
AGTTGCTGAGAGAAGAACGAATGCAATCCTCGAAAAAATACGGGTGCTAGGAAATTGCGCTAATAAGTCAATGTATGAATATACGCAAGAAGATATTGAAAAAATCTTCAAAGTGCTGACTAGGGCTTTGAGAGATACTAAGTTACTTTTTGAGCACAAGTCTGATACTAAATTCAAACTCGTGAGTAGGAAGTGAGACAAAGGTGGTAACGAAAGACACTCCAAAAGAGGGTGAGAAGCGTGAAACTGTTGTGGCCTGGTACAACATTCTAAAGGCAGTAGTTGATGGATATCAACAAAAGACATCAATAACACATGGTGTACAGAAAGATGCGATCCAAAATGGCTGGGATGCCAAAATTGATTCAAAGGGAAAGGGTTGGAGTTTCTCATTTGAGCTGATTGAAAGTAAACAGGCATCATATCTTGTTATGACCGACAGAGGCACGACTGGACTGACCGGGAAAGTAGCAGGAAAAGATGAGTACCTTGAAGGTTTATCCAAGAATGAGCGGTGGGCTGCATTCGAAGGTTATGGATTCACAAAAGAAGATGAAGAAGAGAGTCAGGCTTTAGGGTCTCGAGGAAGAGGGAAATTCATTTTTGTTGGTGCATCATCTGATTGTGCAATACTGTATGATACACTCACTACTGATGGCAATTACAGGTTTGGAGGCAGATGGATACAACGAACTAAGAATGAGGTCAACTTCTATGATGGGGATAAAGGTCGAAAGGCTTTGGCAGCGGCAACTTACGATCTGATTCCGCCACTAAATGAAATAGGCACACGTGTGATTATAGTCAATCCAATTGAAGAAGTCATTAAAGCAATACGATTTGGTGAGTTTGAATTCATGATTGGAGAAACTTGGTGGGAGATAATCAGAAAGTATGATGCTAAAATCACCATTAAACATGGTGGAGTTGAAAAGAAAGTAGAAGTTCCGTCTGAGTTTCAACTTCCGAAAAAACCTGAAGGTAGAATGAAAGTCTGGTTGAGACATAGTATTAAGAAATCATTTGGAAAAATCCCAATAGAAATCAAGACACTTCATATCGCGTGTGAACCTGGAAAGAAAGTGCATGAAGACCTGAGAGGAATCGCAATCCAACGTAATGGCATGAAGATTTGCACAGTTGAACCTCAGGTTCTACCTGAGCATATTTTCGAATCGATTTATGGTTATGTCATACTAGACGAAGAAGGTGAAGAAAGAATCAAGGAATCTGAAGGACTTGAGCATAACGACATCTCCTACAAAAAGTCCTTCCCAAGAGAACTTCGAGATTGGCTAAGGACTGAGATGAAAGAATTCGCTCAAAAAGAACTTGGATACAATCCCAACCCTGAGAAAGAAAGAAGAGAGAAGCAGAGATCTGCTGAAAGAAGGGCATTGAGCGCAATCAACAAGATTGCTAAGGTTCTGAACATAATAAAAATCGGACCGACTACGAGTGAGCCATCTATTACACATAGAGGTCCTACAAAACCAATTAGAATATCAATGGCTCCCCCAGAATTTCCCAATCCCCAATCAACAAGGGTTGATTATGGCCAGAGTATTAAAAACTTGGAGTTCAGTATAATAAATGACACCGATAACTCAGTTGAAACTAACCTCAAGATTTTCGTAAGATATGGTTCTGAGGTCATTACAACAATGGTTGATCAGAAATTCGATATTCCTAAACATGAACATATCGTAGCCTATGGTCCCGCTAATTTGCAAATAAAGAAATCAAAATTCAAACAACCTGGTCCATATGTAATTTCAGCGAAAATTGAAGACTCAAAAACTGCAGAGAAGCTAGATCAGAAAAGCATCACTTTTCATGTAGAAACCGAACCATTGGTCACAGGTATTTTTGAAGACATTAAACCAGAGGGAATCGATCAGGGTGAATATCAATATGCGCTGGGATATTATGAAACAGGATCTCGAGGTGGCTATGTTTTGAACTACAATGTGCTTCATCCTGAATGCATTGCAGTTGAAGATAGTGTTGATGCTTTAACTGAACATCTTTTCAGATTTAGTGCGCTTGAGCTAGTAAAGATAGATTTTCTTTCATCTACTCCAAAAATAGTTAAAATTGATAGTAACAGAATTGATAATGCTGATTATATGATGCAAAGATATTCTCTCGCTATTGGAACCCTTTTTTACTATTATCGCAAAGGGAAAAAGTGACACTAAATGGCAATTATCATCCGCGAATTCAAAAAGCTCCCAAATGGAGAATTTGTTACCGTCAAGCAATATATCTCTGATATTTCTCCTTTAACTGGAAATCTTAGGAAAAAAGCAGAGGAATACGATTTGCTCATTGAAGAGAAAGTCAGAGAAATTGAAGAGGAAGTAGATAAACTAGGTCTTTTTGGACTACGAAACCGTCATCAAGTATTGCAGCTGTGGTATGAATTTGGTAAGAGATTGAAATTCGTTGATGAACTTGAACTCTCTCCAACTGCTAGAAAGTTCATCTGGCGTGCAATCTATGACCATACAAAGAAGCTCTATGATCCTACTGGAGAGTTACCTGTTCGTCTTGTGCGTGCACCCACAACAAGTAATCTAAGCTATGCGTACCATATTGGAAGTATGGACTGGCAATTCGTGAAGGCTGCTGGCAATTGGACTGCATGGGTCGAATTCTTGGACTCAGAAGTGATGCGCAAGGATTCACGGATTATTAATTGGATAAAAGAACTACAGGAGCGTGGACCGTTACAAGGAGGTTTCTTGCGCTTGCTGAACAAGACAATTCGCAGACGTTTCAATAAAATCGAAACGCATTCTCTGTCTGATGAAAAACTTGTCGAGATTCTTGATGAAACACTCGAAGAAGCATTATCTAAGAAAGAATGACTCCTAAAATGCATTCTTGATTTCTTTGGCAATAGCTCGCGCCAGAAGTGGGGGGACTGCATTACCTATTTGTTTGTAGATTGATGTTCTCTTTCCAGAAAAAATGAATCTGTCTTGAAACGACTGCAATCTTGCTGCTTCTCGGGGTGTAAGACTCCGATTTTGCGTTGGATGAATATAGTAAAGCCCATCCTTTGCCAAGTGAGCTGTAATTGTTGTAGATGGTTCGTAAATGGGTTGTCTTCGATATTTATCTTTGAAGGAAGTCAGTCTGTACGTGATCAGCTTCCGTTGTTGCTCGTCCAAGTGAGCTGAAGATTTGCCTGGTTTGATTAATTGGAATATTCTCAGATCTCGTTCATTGTG
>JAEORG010000105.1 GCA_016841005.1 Candidatus Thorarchaeota archaeon
CTGCTCACTCTACTTTGGAGTTGATTTATTCTTTACATCATTCGGAACCCACTTCGGCGGACCATGGACAGAAACCTTCGAGCTCTCTTCATCGTGGGGTGATGGAGACTACGGGACCGAAGCGGCTGACCTCACCGATTCCGATGCAGATGGACTTACAGATGCATTTGAGGAAGCAGTATCTGCTGGGGCTCTGGAGAATGGCTTCTCACTTGCTGCAAATCCATTCTACCTAAATCCAAACTCTGATGATACAGATTCCGACGGGCTCAAAGATAAGCTCGAGATTGAATTGAACACGAATCCGAATGACGTTGATAGTGATGATGACGGTTTAACAGATTTTGAAGAACATGTTACCTACATGACAAATCCTCTTCTACCTGATACAGATCGGGATAACCTCACGGACTATGAAGAGGTGATGATCTACCACACATCGCCGTTCATAATTGATACAGATGGCGATATGTTATACGACTGGTATGAGATTAACACAGTCTATGATATCACCTATACCGCAGGAACCTATGGTGCGGTCTCCGGTATAGAGATTGGTGGAGTCCTCTATGATGATAGGACGGACCCATTAAATCCGGATACAGATGGAGATACTCTTCTGGATGGTGAAGAATGGGAGAACGGAGTAGAGTATCTTAATGACACAGAGCTTGAGTTATACCAGTACGCGCATTACAAGCATACTTCACCACTTGATTACGACACGGATGATGACAGTGTTGCATGGCAGTTTACTGGAGAACCCTGGACAGGGAGTCCATTTGCTCCAACAGATGACTGGATTTGGGAGCTAAACGATGGTATTGAGGTCAAGGGTCAGATAGCGATCATTCCTGATGCTGAGGGTTATCCAGAAGTAAAGCTGGTTAAGACAAATCCATGTTACCAAGATACCGACAACGACACAGCTTGGGGTGCAGTATTTCTCTTCCTGACTGATGGAAATGAGCTAGCACGAGATCCACAATGGGACCCCACAAACGGTGACCAAGATAGCGACGGTCTCAAAGATGGATACGAACAGATTGGACCCGGTGGTTCAGGTACGGATGCTCAAAATCCAGATACAGATAATGATCACTTACCAGACTACGAGGACTGGAAACTTGACACAGATCCAAGAAAAGCTGATACAGATGAAGACATGGTCCTTGATGGCGATGAATATTTCCTCTTTGGAACGAATCCTCTTCTAAACGATACAGACTTTGACGGATTGAGCGATGGAGAAGAACTCTACTTCTTCTATTCTAATCCATTAGTGCGTGATAGTGATGTGGACGGATTAACAGACGGTGAAGAAGTCCTGATGTACAACACGGATCCTCTTGTGCGAGACACAGACGGGGATCTTTTGACAGATGGCTACGAAGTGTTTGTGTCACACACTGATCCTCGATTATGGGATACAGACAATGACAGGCTCGGAGACGGTGAGGAGCTGCTGGTTTGGAACAGCAACCCTCTCGACTGGGATACTGATCACGATTCCCTCGACTACCCTAATGCAACACTCCAGATGACCCTACCCTTAGGAGATGGTGATGAGGTACTCGACTATGGAACGTCTCCAATAAGCATCGATACAGACGCTGACGGTTTATTGGACTCACAAGAGATTTACCTAGCACTGGGCTATCCCGGAGCAGACCCAATGCCTCTGGATCCATTAAACAATGATACAGATGGCGACACACTTCTAGATGGCCAAGAGTTGATTCTCAAGAACGTCAGCATCATTACTTTCCCCTATGAGGCACTGATGATAGAGTATCGATTCAATAGCGATCCGACCCTGAACGATACGGACATGGATGGTTTGAACGACGGACTAGAAGTCCAATACGGAACCATGGCTGATGTTGCGGACACGGATGGCGACCTCATCAACGATTATTATGAGATATTCGTGACCATGACGAATCCGTTATCAAACGATACGGATGGAGATGAAATTCCCGATAATCTTGAATCGTGGGAGGGTGTGATGGCGAATACGACGCCGCCTGAGGCTACGACGCCTCCACTGTTTCTCCTGTCACAAGATAATGAGTCCTACTGGCCATTGTACCCGACAGACGTGAATGATAGCGACACTGACGATGACTATCTCCCCGATGGTCTCGAACTCGCATATGGTCTGAACCCACTAGAATGGGACGAGAACGGTAATGGTATTGCAGATGGCTTTGAATATGATAGTGACGGAGACGGACTTTCGGATGGTGAAGAATTCTACTTCGCAATGACCTGGATGACGCCGCTCGATATCGGGAACGACTCGAGTGGTCTGTTCCACTTCAACTCACCACCCGGAGGTTTTGACAACCCCGACAGTGATGGAGATGGGATTTCAGACGGCACAGAAGTCCACACGTACGGTACTGACCCGACATCAATCGATAGCGACGGAGATGGAGTCACAGATAATGAAGAGATTGCGCTTGGTCAGAACCCAATCGTTCCGATAACTGACGGATATCCGATGTGGATGACGATTGCCATTATAGGAGGCGCTGGGTTTGTTGTGGGCATGGTCATAGGCCCGATGCTCCGATGGACCTTTGGAAAGGTAAGAGGTCGTAGGGGAGGAAGTTCTAGTTCGAAGACGACGAAGAGCAAGAATAAGGAAGTCACGTCGAGTGCGAAGTCGACGCGATCATCCAAGAAGAAATCAAAGGAGGATGATAGCAAATGAAACGAGTAGGTCAGAGGATGCTGGCATTAGTCCTAGCAAGCATTTTCCTCGTGTCCTTAATGCCAATGGCACTTCCAGAGGTCACGAATAATACGTCATCCAATGGGGACTTATCAAAGGATGTATCAGACTCCCTCCTTATGATGGACGCTGACTTCAACCTCACAAATGACTACCAGAAGATATGGGAACCCAATAACATCCGAGGTTCTTCACACGCAGTTGCAGCGACAGAGGATGGAGAGTATATGGCCAGTGCAGGTGGCTACCTCAACGACAGGGAAGTCCACATCTATCGCTGGTGGGATGACTACAACATGTACTATCCAATCTATGATGCAGGTGACACTGAGATTGGTGGCGATGTGTTAGATGTTGCCTTCATGGACGCTGATAATGACAACAGGCTTGAAGTCGTAGCTGCTAGCGCCGACGGAAAGATCTATGTCTTTGAGCAGGTCGGTGAACAGGACGAACCGTTTGGTGTGTTCTCAACTGCACATGTCTGGGATCTGGTCTGGACCAGCGAGAATATTCTTGATAGACAGGTCTGGTCGGTCATGGCATTCGATATTGACCACGACAGTCACGATGAGATAATTGCTGGAGTCTGGGATCACAAAGTTCACGTATTTGACTTCGTTGACGCAGAAGCCTATCCCTATTGTCTTGATGAGAACTGGTTCATCTTCGAACATGTCTGGGACTCTGGAGATACAATAAGTGATCGTGTGAATGACATAGCTATTGTTGATAGCGACAACGATACACACTATGAGATTGTCGCAGGTAGTCAGGATAACATTGTCTACCTGTTCGAATCATGCGACTGTTTGATACACGAGTACGAGTTGATTTGGGACAGTGGGAACACAATCTATGCTCCCATAGTTTCAGTTGCAGCTAGTCAGAATTTAGATGATGACCACTATGGAGAGATTGTGGTTTCTGCATATGGACTAGGAGTTTACATTTTCGAATACAATGGGGTAACAGAGGATTACGACGTTAGAAAGCTCAACCGCGACATCATGAGCTGGGAGAAAGGAATCTCAGAGACTGCTGGTGTCTATACTGGGTATGAGGCGGACATCTGGGGTGACAGGAAAGTCTATGGATGGGAGGATCAGGGTATCTACGAGCTTGACCCGATACCTCCTCCGTACGACACAGAACAACTCGGTGGAGCTTCAGCTCTGGGTGGTCCAGCCGATGATCAGGAAACTACCTTTATGAATACTGAGCAGTTTGAGTTCATCAGGCAATGGACATATGAGATAGGTAACGAAACCGGTCAGTTTGATTTACCATACGATATTGCATTGGCAGAAGATGGAACTTTCTTCCTTACAGACTTCGGTAACAACAGAGTTGTTCATGTCAATGAGAATTTCGAGGTTCTCATGATGTGGGGTGAACAAGGCAATGAGACCAGCCAGTTTGATGACTTAACTGGAATCACATTGGATGAAGCTGGAGATGTGTATGTAGCTGAATTTGGCAACTCCCGTATACAGAAATTCAAACCGAATGGAACATTTATCGCAGCATGGGGTGTTAATGGAAGTGCGAACGGAGAATTCTATGGAGTATTCGACATCGCAGTGAAAAATGGAATCCTATATGCAACAGATTATGGTAACCATCGAGTGCAAGCATTTGATGCCGAGACTGGTAATTTCCTCTTTAAATGGGGTACTTTAGGAACGGGTAATGGGCAGTTTCAACTTCCAGCAGGTATTGCGATTGATGATGAAGGACGAGCTTTTGTTTCCGACGTAATAGTGGATAGAATTCAGGTTTTCAACGCGACCACAGGAGTGTACCTCTACCAATGGGGTTCAACAGGTTCTGGTCCTGGTGATTTGAATGCACCATCCTATATGACAATAGGACCTGATAATCGACTCTTTGTTTCAGACACTACTAATGCACGAGTACAGAAGTTCAGTCTCTCAGGAGATTACGAATCAGAGTTTGGTTCGCTTGGTGTCTTCCCAGGTTACTTTCAGGGACCAATAGGACTGGCAATTCATCCTTCAGGTGGGATTGTCGTACTTGATCCTATCTCTGCAAGATTCCAATTATTTGGAGTTCAAAAGTATGAATTAGTTCAAGACCTTACATTGACCCAGAACTTTGGTGCATTTGACTTCTCATATGACTCAGAGGGCAATTATTATGTAACAGAAGCAGCTACGCCCTTTATCTACAAGTATTCCAAAGATGGTCAATATTTGATGAACTGGTCTATTCCAAATTCAGGTTGGGCATTTGGTATTGAAGTCGCGGGAGACGATACTGTCTTTGTTGTCGATACATTGAATGATGTTGTTCATCAGTTCATGACAAATGGAACTCTGATGAATTCATGGGGTTCATCAGGTTCGAATCCAGGTGAGTTGGATGGACCAATAGCAATCGCACTCCATGATGACATTCTCTATGTTAGTGAATACATAAACGATAGAATCTCAGCCTTCAATATGACATCCGGAGATGTCCAGATCATAAGTGGTCCTGGACCTGGATTCGGACAGGTGACAGATCCTTATGGTATGACCATAGGTCCTGATGGAATTCTATATGTCGCAGACACTGGTAACCTCCGCGTTCAGAGATTCTATCCTAATGGGACAGCTCTCGTTGGTTGGAGCGTAGGGGACTCGCCGATATTCCTCGAGTTCGATGAAGATGGATACCTCTATGTAACAGGAGCATATCAGTTCTCATTAAGAAAATTCGATCCAACTGGTAATCTAGTTGATGACTATAATGATGACTTCGTGTCGTATTCAAATAGGCACGGTCATGTCGACAGCTATGGAATTGAATACCTTCCTGCAAACCATAGTTTTGTGATTGTTGATTCATATTCAACACATAAGTCCCTGATAATGGTTCATCCTCATATTGAGTTAAAGGACGTTAGCGAGGCTGTAGTTGATTATGGTCAGTGGGAAGAAATCACAGGAGATGCAACTCCTGATGCAGACTTCTACGTAGTCGCAGAGGACTCTCTGGACTTTGAGAATATTGAGTTATCAATCTCAAATGATTTAGTGAACTTTGTCATGATTGATCCCGCTGATTATGTCTTCTACTTTGAAGGTGTCTTGGGTCCATTTGGCTTTACAGCTATTCTAGGAGCCAATGCAGACAATGCCCTTCGGGATGCAAGGTGGGACGACTTTAGATATCTTCGGATAGGAGTTAAGGGTGGAGTGACCTACGATATTGATGCTGTGTACGGAAGGGTCAACCGGCCAATAGATACAGCCCTTGTTGTTAGAATTGGTGACATTAAACTCACTGAGATATCAGATGGGACTGAAGAAATCATCGTTGGAACGACTGACGGTGAAATTCTCGCGTATACCTCTAAAGGAGTCAAGGTCTGGGAGAGCCAGCAAGATCAGCCAAGATTCTCTCTTGGAACTCAGATATGGGATATCGTTCAGGTGACTGGTAAAGGTAGAATTCCAACATGGATGTTCCATGATGAACATATTCAGGATTCAGATCTTATCGGAAGCCTTCCGAGCTTTGACCATTTCGTGAGCTATTCACTAGTCAACATCGACTATGATGCAGCGTTAGATATAGTCGCAACTGTTAGAGAAGGCGCTTATACACGACTGATATACCTTAGAAACACAGGAACAGACGAAAATCCAAACTTCGTGTATATGCCAAATTACTTTGTTACTCAGTCTACTCTCTCATCAGATCAGATCCTTAGTCATGCATCGGTGACCATGGGTGATCTAGATGGTGACTATGACGATGACCTGATTCTAGGTACAGCTTGGCTTGATATTGACTTAGGTTGGATTTATGAACTTAGATATTTTGAGCAGACAAGTGTTGACTACTGGACTGAACGACCTGGATATCTATCAGATGTCGGTAGTTATGTAATCGCGAATGGATTCATGCCCAGAGTGTCACTCTATGATATGGATTATGACAATGACTTGGACTTATTCCTTACACTTGAAGACATCCACTTCTTCTGGCAGACAGGATACTCCCAAGGTAACAAGTTCTATTTCCAGCACGACACTAGCTATGTCCAAGATATCAACGATGACTTTAGAGATGGAGAGATGCCAGGAAAGATTGGATTCTCAGATTTCGATCAAGATAATGATATTGACATCACAGTTCCGCACTCGACTCTAAACATAACAAACGAGGGTATTGATACAGAAGCTTCTCGAATGACATATTGGGAAAATACTGGAAACAGACAGGAAGTCGAATGGACAAAACGCAGATCGATGTTCGAACCAGACTTTACTGGAACGCTGCTTAATCCTGACCATGGATACACAGGACCAGAATTCCACGACATGAATGATGATGGTGTGTTGGACCTTGTGGTACTCCAGCAAGATTCGATTGATGTCTTCTATGGTAGACTTGATCATGACACATTCATCGCTGCAACTTACCCCTACCTGCACATGGTTGAAGTTGATAAAAGAACTCAAAATAATGGATTCTGGGGCTATGAAGCATACGATTCATGGACCAACTGGTTCATTTTCGAGGCTTGGTCGCGATCCTTAGAATACGGCGATGTTGATCAGGATGGAAAACCAGAGGTGTTTGTTGGCTCGTTTGACAACAATCTCATCGCGTTCGAACAGGTTGCTAACAACACATACCGACGGTCATGGAGATCGCCGGACATCTATCTCCGTTCGTGGTTCTCTAACGTGACATTACCAATTCAGATGAACATCCGGGATATGGTCATTGGCGATCAAGATGGAGATGGTCTAGAGGAGATCATATTCACTGCAGGATACAATGTCTATGTATTCGAATATGTAGAGAATGACTACTATGAACTCGTCTGGGTTTCGCCAACAATTCAGTTCTATGATCCGTACGACCTAACAAAGAAGAATCCTCCAATCCCACGAGCTCCGAATCCAATCACAGTGAGTGAGGATTTGGATGGAGATGGACGACCAGAGATTATTGTTGGAGCACAGATGTACATAATCATCTATGAGATGGTAGGCGATAACAACTACACAATGGTCTGGTACAAATATCTCGATCAATGGGAGGCAGGGGAAGCCAATATCCGTGCACTAGGTTCTGCTGATGTTGATCGTGACGGATTCCAAGACTTTGTCGTTATCGGAAATGACCAAGTGATTGTCAATGGTGTTGCTTACCCAACATATGGATGGATGGTTATCTTTGAAAACGACCATACAGCCGACAACGAGCATATCAACGACACCTATTATCCATGGTACTATGAACTGCTCCAGGGAGCAGGATATTCAGTTGACATTGCTGATAATGACCTCAACCTGATTCCTGAGGTAATGGTTGGTATCAGTGTAGGAGTAGAGATTCATGAGTCGGATGGAGATAACATGCTCAATTACCTACAATTCTTACCAACACCTGAACCTGTGAAGGCAATTCAAGCAGGTAATACAGATGGTGATAGCTGGTTAGAGATTGTAGTTGGAACTGGAAATAACCTGACCGTCTTCGAGCAAAATCAGACCTATGATAGATCGCTCCATATCTATGACGCAGTTTGGAACAGCGGTGAATTGCACGAAGAGATCACCGATGTCCGAATTGGTGATTCAAATATCAATGGTCGTATGGAAGTCATTGCAACTGCACTCAAGGGATATCTCTATTCCTTTGAGTGGTTAGGTAATGCGACTGGAGAGGAGGCTCCACCATTCTTCCAAGCCACAGTTGAACCTGTTCTGGAAGACTCCGGTGGATCTCAGTTCTATTTCATGGATGATATTCATTGGAATATCAAAGGATTACTCGAATATCTTCTTCCTGAAAGAGGAGGAATGAAATTATCCAAAGGAGGATGGTAAGATGAAGAAGAATACAAAATATCTACTGACATTTTTGGTTGTTATTGGAATGACATCCGCACTAGCATCACCGCCAGTACAGGTGGCGATTGCTTCAGTACTGGATTCCACATCAGTTCGAGATAAACTCTTGGAATTCATTGATGAATGGACTCTACAATACCAAGATAATCCTGAGGATCAAAGTGCTGCGATGCGAGCCGCGTGGGAGTTAGGCAATGACATAAAGAAACACCAGCCTGCAACGTTAGGAGTTCCCTTTGAATGGAGAAACACATTCAATTTCAGTAACTCTGCCGCTTACTTTGGGGATTTTGTCATGGAACCTGAAGAAGTAGAATCAAATCTCAGAAATTACATCTTCCAGTTACTCTATTCTGATATTCAAGCTGCTTGTGAGGTCAGTGTACTAGATATTCTTCTCTTCAGAACATTCGATTCTCTGATCATTGATTGGTTGGATATGGATTTCTCTGGATTTTGTAATGGATTTGCTCAGGCGTCTCGCGATTACTTTCTAGATCCTGATAAAATTCCACTTGCTCGTGATTGGGCTATCGAACTTCCACAACCAAATCCAGATCCTGCAAATGCCAGCTTGACCCATGGAGATGTAACCGAAGCTGCTATCAAAGAATATGTTCTTTGGAAAGGTTCTGGTGCATTCTTTAATCCAAATCACCTGCTAAACTGGATTAAGATTTACCTAGGTATTCCTACTCCACAGGGCGGTATAAGTAACTCTCAGGAAGTTCAGAAGCTCTTAGCTGATATGCATGTGGGAACACCATCATATAGACCAGGAGTTATATTACTCATGGCTCCTGTGTGGGAAGTGCCTGAACCAACAGAAAGTCACTTCGTGACTGTTTATGACTATGAGACGTTTCCAGATGGATCTATTAGATTGTACATATACAATAACAATGACATATACAACTCAACTTGGGGAATGTACGATGATTGGATAGATTTAGACTCAACTGGTAACTTTGCAGGTACTCATCAACGACCATATGGTGACAACAAGACTAACCATGAGTCGTTATACACACGAATGTCATTCTATCCTCAAACAGGAGAATACAACAATATCATCACTGCAATCATGGACCTTCTACCACAGCTGTTAGGACTTGGAATCTTCAGCCCAGTGGATATTGAAGTAACTGACCCTCTTGGACGAACAATCAGTATCGATGAGGATGGAAACCAACAGCATGAGTTCCCAGCAATTATGGTTGAAGATGAGGGGCGGAAACAGTTACTCTTCCCATTTGCACCAGGATTACCCTATACAGTGAATCTGACTGGTACTGACGTGGGTGAGTATCGCTTTGAAATGCATCGGATGATTGATGGAAAACTTGTATCGGAAACCATTGAGGGAATGACTGAACCTGGGCAAAATGACGTCTACCAGGTGACTCTTGATGACACAGGTATCAATGTTGCAGAGATAGGAGTCTATCTTAGTGCCCCGAAGATTCTCTCAGGTTCTTCAGTTGAACTCGAATGGAGCCAGTTCAACAATGAAGGTAGTGACTTCGTTGGCTATGAGATCTATTACTCACAGATGCCCAATGAACTAGGAGTTCGCTACGGAGATCCAATAACTGACATCACTCAGACATCAGCTATTGTGGGAGGCCTCTCAGGAGAAACCAACTACTTCTTCACTGTTCGTGTAATCACCGATGGTGATACAGTATATGATTCCAATCGAGTTGGCGCTAGTCTTCCTGAGGATTTCACTCTCTGGCTCTATGTTGCTGCGGGTGTTGGAGGATTCGCATTTCTAGTACTGGTAATCCTAGTCTTTAGAAGAAGGAGAAATTAAACAAGCGTACAGCGGTCCTATCAAAGGACCGCAATCGCTTCAATCTCGATACCGACATCTTTCGGAAGTCTAGCAACCTCAACAGCTGCTCGAGCAGGCGGAGTTCCAGTGAACCATTTGGCATACTCAGCATTCATCTCTGAAAAATCGTTCATGTCTTTTAGAAAAACTGTAACCTTCACTACCTTATCCATAGATGAACCAGCTGCTTCGATTACTCCCTTAACATTTGAGAGGGCTTGTTTCGTCTGCTCAGTGATAGAACCTGTAATCAACTCCCCAGTTGCAGGATTAGCGGGTATCTGACCAGAGCAGAATACGAATCCATTTGCTTTGATTCCTTGAGAATACGGACCAATTGCCTTTGGCGCATTATCAGTTGTTACTACTTCACGCGACATAATTCATCATTTTCTCTCGTGTATCTAATCCCGAATTAATGTAATGGTTTATTTCTTTGAAACAATTTTTTCCAATGTTTTCCTAGTATGACCTGAAAGGCCATTTGGTGCTATTCTCAATAAATTTGCTATATTCCTTCTACCGCTCCAACTCATGTATCTGGGATTTTGAGATGACTCGATATATTCTCTAGCAATGCTCTCTGCAATTTCTTTCACTTGTACGAATAAAGGTTGAACCAAGTTGTTTCGATATCGTCTGTATCTATATCCGTGGTTCTTCCAAACGGAGATTATCTCGCTCGCTCGTTTCTCAAGTATTCTCTTAAGTTGAGGTGAATTTTTGAAATGAGGAGCATTAAAGACAAAGTCAAGAATACCCCTTATAGAAGATGTTTCAGCCTTTTCCCAAAATGCATCGATTACTTCATCCTTGGAAAAGAGATTAGGGGCTTCTCGCATCATCATTGCCATTGACTTTGATGGCCCCTTTGACACATATTTGACAATGGCCTGTATTATCGATTCATCTTCAAAGAGCTCAGGTAATCCCTTTAGTATAGAGATAGCGTCTTTTGGTTTCTTGACGAAAATCTCCCCAATAGTCTTCGAATGTTGAAGCAAAATGTCTCTATACTGCTCACCAATGAAAACAAGTGAACGAAGTGCTTCTGTTCTATTCTTCGAATTTTCATTCAGAAATTCATTGTATAGGAATTGGGTAGCTCTTGGATCCTCAGTTCGCCAGAGATTACAGAATGCGACTCTTGAACTATCACCCTGATTTGATAATGCTAGATTCATGACTGCATTTACACTCTCAGAATTTCTGATGCCGCATAAAGCCCATATTGCACTTTTCCATCCTTGGTCTGCATATTTTGTAACTACATTATGTAATTCAGGTCTTCCAATCGTTCCTAATGCAACTAGGATTGCATCAACCTCATGAGTATAGATTAAATCGGGAGAAGACCACCTTCGAGATGGGAATTTCCTCTTCTTGTCCAGATGATTTCCTGAGAGACCATTCAGTCTCGCAAGATACCATGGAATAACTCTACTATCGCCTGTCTGACCCAATTTGTCTATTGCTCGACATCTTGTTCTGAAGCCTCTTATGAACATGGAAATTACGTCATTAAGCAAAACTTCTGCTTCTCGAGTGCAGTTCTTAAATCCAATCCAACTCTTCGCCATCTTACCCTCAAGTTCGATTGATTTTTCTCGTTGATGGGAAAGAAATTCACTAAATCCCTTGTATACTCCCGATGCTAGTCCTCCTCCTTTCTGCTTAAACGAAGCATTTGCGAACATCATAAGACCGTAAAAGGTCCGAGATGCATCAGATATGCTTGGTTTCTTTCCGAGGGTGCTAAGTTCTTTATCTCGTGCTTCTACCACGAGTGGAATCAGACCTGCAAAAGGTGATGTGGCCATTTCCTCGAAATCAAGAAAATATGTATTCATGTTGTTTATCTGAGAGGTTAACAGTTCCACTGCAAGTTCTCTGACCTCAGTCCTGAGATCATAGAGATTTGATGGTGTCAGGTTTCCAAACGCCTGATGAAGATCAATATCTATTCCTCTAACTGCATCTAGACCTAGTAGCCATATGTGCCCATCTCGGACAACACCTTTTCGCACACCGATTGATACGGGGTTAGGCAATGAAAGATCAGATTTCAAAGAATCAGAGACCCAGAGGTAATCTTTCTCATTATGCGTGACATATGATCTAGCCTGCTCTGCGGGATATACAGATGAAATTATCTCAGAAAACTCCTGCCACCCAAGAGTCTTAATCATGTCATTGGCTAGTTTTTCCAGCTCATCGTATCTTCTAAGTCTCAAGATCCTAGCTAGTCTAGGCACATCTACATGAATGCCCATAAACCCACCTCAACATGAAGTAGATGCAGCTTGCCTTTAAAGCCCACTAAAATCTATGAGCTATGAGTCTTTCAAGAAATATACTCTAGAGAGATGGTGACAGAAGTTTTGCTAGCTTTTTCTTTTTCTGTTCTCTAACTTGGTAACCTCTGAACCCACTATATACGATGAATAATCCTGGGATTGCAAACAAAGACCAGATGATAACTTGTCTCAAATTGGATGTGTATTGTACAGTCATCTCTTGAATCGCGATTGTATAGTTGCTAGTTATTGTTGGATCTGCAATTCCCTCTACTGGTATCCATCGATATCTGATCAATCTATATGGATTATCAGGTCCCCTTGTCAAGGTAATTCTCTTTGCATCGGTCTTTAACCAGTTGTCAAATATACTGGTCTTTCCACGTGTTGGATCTGCAGGAAGCATCCCGACTCCTTCCACATAGAACATAGGATACGCATGGGCAACAGCGCCGTCATCCGATGTAACAAAACCTGGTTCGAAATCTGCAAGCCACGCAGTATGACCCACAGCTGGAATTCCGAGTGCTCGAGACATTGCAATAAATAATTCTGTGTATTCATCACAATCACCATTAGCATTACGAATGGCGTATGATGCTCCTCGAGCGGTACTTTGTAATCTATACTGTAGATAGTTTGCAGTGAAATTGTAAATATTAAATCCCGTTTTCACCGGATCACCTGGTACTTCTAAAGTACGAGCAACATTCCTGATGTTAGCGTCTGTGTTGTCCTCAAGAGGGTGGAATGCTGTGAACAGCTTGTAAGTATCTAAGGACTCATTGTAGTCTGATATGGGAAGAGATGCAGTTGTATAATCAACGAAATAGAGAGTGAGATTGACATTGAATACTAAATCAATAGTCTGATTGACTCCGAAGTCTTCATACTCATACCATGCAAATTCATTTCCATACTCATCTGTAGTTGTTTCATTGGGTTGAGTATCAATAGTTAGATTTGATACTGTTTGAACAGGAGCCCAGTCTTTTAGAAGAGCCAAGCGAACTGTGAGTGATGTTAGATTTAATGGACCTTCATTCTTAAGATAGTACCTGTAGCTTAACTGAAACTCTGCCGTACCTCTTGTTGTTTCCTCCATTTCTGTTGAGTAGATCATCCCAATCGGAAGTATAATTCCTGAAAGGATTAAAATTGAAACAACGACAATAAGTGCACCTCTACCAAGAGTTGTTTTTGATTCTTCGTTCATCTTATAC
>JAEORG010000106.1 GCA_016841005.1 Candidatus Thorarchaeota archaeon
CAATCAGCAATTACTCGCCCTGAATGGAGAAAACAAAGAGGACATGCTAGTCGGCACCAATTACTTTTCTCAGGGGGCTTCTCTGAGTTGAAGCTTAACTTTGCTAGCACAAAGGGTATGATTCAACATAGTTTAAGGAAACGCGGTATATTGGGTCGCAGTACAGCTAATGTGTTTGAGCGCATAACAGATGGTGTGCTACCAAGACTGAGATGATTTCGTATACTGCTGTGTATTGAGAAAATCGTGTAGTTTCAAAGCAGTATTTCAAATTTCATTGGCAATATATTATACACTCTGCAGAAGGTATTTCTTGTTTCCAAATTCAATGTCGTACTGCACATTCGGTCTGTCTGGTCCAATTCTCAATGCAATACCACTCCAACATATTGCATCACCAATAATTTCTCTTCCCCTAAAAGCAAGAGTGCTCTGAGGAACATGAACTTTGAATCCTATGTCATGTTTCTCAGAATACATTACTCCCCATTTTGACGACATGATATTCCATTCACCAATATCCTGACCTTTCAGATGATTACCATCTGCATCGAAATATGTATCAAAGAGGGTTCCGCCTAATTCATTCATTATGTAGATGTGTTGAAGCCCACTCACATCTATTTCTTGTAAGTCAACATTGACCGTGATTTTGTTGTTCCTACGGTCTATGGAATAAGTAACACAAGCTCTTCCTCTTGATTTAACCCGAAGGAATTCTGTTTTCAATATAATCTCTCTTTTCAGAAAGCGTTGCCTTTGTTCAAGCCCTATTGTAATAAATCTACGAAGTATTGGAAATTCATACAACCTGTGAAATAGACGAGGGCCTACCCATGAGAATGAACTCACTTTATCATGTTGCTTTCTTCTACCACGTTCAATAAGGTTGAAGTCATAGCGTTTCCAAGCATTCTTGTCGATAACTAATCCATTCGCCGAACTCAATCCTGAACCTGGGAAGTAGAAGTCCCGCTTATACCGAAGAATAGGTAGTCCAAATCCGAGACCCTCCTCTGCAAGATTAACTTGATCTGTTCTCTTACTCGGGATCAGTCCCTTGTGAAGAGGAGAAGACAACCCATGCTGTGGTCTAGTGTCTTCATAGACGTAATAATCAATCAGTATGCTCACCTTTGAGAATACCTCTTTGTATAACATAAGATGTAGTAAAGCTAATGGTTGGGAAATCATTCAATTGATTTCTCAACCTGCTTTCTAATCCCTATCGCATATATTGGTATTATAAAAAATCCTGATATCCCTACTAGTATGAATGGTGCAGAGTGTCCTATGTAATCCCACAAGAGGCCACCTATAAGCGGTGCAATAAAGCTACTAAGACCAATAGATGCCTCTAAAATACCAAATCCTCGTCCTGCATGGCCCTGAAACGCATCTCCATAAACGGATGTTATAGTAGTATATGATAATGTCGCTGTTACTCGTCCAATAGTGAATAACATTGCTACAACTAACAGAGCCACTTCGAATGATAAAAAGAGTTCACGGACAAAGACAAGAGCTAGGATACTTACAGAACTCATTGCAACGCTAAGTGAAACCAGAATAATCTTGTTTGACTTGTCTGCAAGAATCCCCAACTTTCTTCCAATGATGGCAATGATGATTGCACCTGGAAAATATACTATTGCTATATGCTCGATACTGTTACTAAATTGATCAATAACAAAAAGCTGAATGAATGGAGATAGGATTCCTGATATGAACGCATCTACAGAAACAGCTATAATTAGTAAAACAGCTCCAACGCTAACAGCGCCTGGAGCATCTACGATGACTTTGTTTTCCTTTTCTGAGGACTCTGATTTACTGCTCTGAAATAGAACAAATGCTGAGAAAAAGGTGACAAACGTGTAGAGAAGAAAAAGCACGTTGATATCGATTAAAAATAGTATAGCAAATCCAATTATTGTCCCAATAATCCTGCCTTGTGATAAGATCGCTTGTCTATGACCGAAGGCTTCAGAACGGTTCCTGCCACTTACTCCATCAGATATCTCTGCATCATTTGAGACCATATAGATTCCAGCACCGGTTCCCCAGAAACCCCCAATGAGAATGAGAAGTCCAACACTCTTGAAACTAATTGCAAGTAGTGCAAGAGAATATCCAATGGCAACAATCATTCCACCAGTAGCCATCACCTTTCTTCTTCTTTCAGGTGACGCCAATCTACCTGTAATTGGTGCAATAGCAATTGATCCGAGGGATACTACTGCAAGAATAAGTCCTACTTCAGTACCTGATGCATTAAGAAAATCATAGGCAATAATTGGTATGAGAAAATTTGCCATCCAAGTTCCAAAGCTATAGAAGAAAGTAGACCTGAAAACTGATTTGAGATTCCCGTCAATCATCCTTCTGTCTGTCATGAAACCACTTACGTGAATCGCTTATTACTACTGATATAGATTTAGAATAAACTGTCAAACTGTCTGACTAGTACTAGAGTCTTGAAACAATATGTTCCTTCAAAATCCTAATTGTTTCCAAACCCCATTGGCGAACATTACCAACGAATGGTAAGCCTATATTGAGTACATCCACATGGTTCTTGTATTGAAGCAACCTCTTAAGGACCATCTCAGGTGTTCCTGCAAGATCCTGCTTACATCCAGCCTCTACCATCTTCTCCCTGAGTTCTTCCGTGAAAAACTTGTGAGGCCACTCCTGACCAACCACTTCTCGTTTCTTATTTTCGAAATCATCTTCGTCCTCGCCGATGACTGCAACATTGAGTCCTGAAGACCACATGAGGTCCTCAAAGTTGCGATCCATTTTGTTACACATAGCTCGAATACGGTCCTTCTTTTGGTCAAAGTCTGCAAATGTCCCTCCGCCTCTTTTCGCATAATCCACTCCATCCGCATATCTAGCGATGGTTTCTTCCATCATTGGTGCCTTGAGAGTTTCTGTTCCAATCCAGATTGGAGGACGAGGACTTTGAACTGGTTTAGGAAGGAACATCGCTTCTTTGATACTGTAGAACTCTCCATCATAGCTCGGTCGTTCGTGCGTCCAGAGGAGATTGATGATCTCCAAGGTCTCTCTAAGTTGAAGAATCCTAGTCTTCGTGGAAGGGTATTCGTATCCATACGCGTCGTACTCAGCCTTTTTCCATCCCGCCCCAATCCCGAGATCGATCCTACCATTGGACGCATTGTCTAGGTTTGCAACTATCTTTGCAAGGAGAGCTGGGTTCCTATAGGATTGAGAAGTGACTTGTGTACTGAGGCGAATCTTCTCGGTCTGTGGCGTAAGTAATGCAAGTGCAGTCCACGCCTCGTAGCACTCAATCTCCGTGCCCTCAATCCAACCGAAGAAATGGTCCGATACTGTGAATCTATAGAATCCTGCATCCTCGGCTGCTTTCGCAAGGGTGACGATATCATCGTAACTATATCCTATATGTGGTTCGATACTAATGCTAAGTTTCATTTGAATCGCCAAGTATTATACTGTCTTCCTTGAGATAGAATTTGAGAAATCCAAAGGCCAGAGCATTCCCAATGAACCAACCTACTAACATGTAGATCCCTCCTATAATGAGATTCGGTCCAGGTTGGATCATTGAGTACATGAAAAGAGGAGAAAATGCATCAACTGAGTAATGAAAGATAATTACTGTCCAGAGTCTTTCTGTCTTGATGAAGACATATGCAATTAATGGAGTAGAAATTAAGACAAATATCAACTGGCCAATCATCACTATGATTTCTTGACCCGCAATAAGATTGATGAGATGGGATAAAGCAAACAATACTGTATTGATTGCGATAGATGTTCTGACACTATATTTCCTGAGGAGGAGGGTGAGGAATATCCCTCTCCACATTATTTCCTCCCATACACCAGCATTTACAGCTAGTAAAATGAAGGGAGAATTTTCTGAAAAGATAATACTGAAATCAAGAATGAAATTTCCATATAGCACAGCCGCGAGTAGGAGGCTTCCCATTAGTATTACCAACATACTGATTGTGATTACTATATTTCTCCCTAGAGGTCTGAATTTTGTGAGTTTAATATCCTCAAGATATTCTGAATATGTTCTCTTTCCGTATGGAACTCTCAGAACCAGTGGGACAAAAATCAGAAAGAAAGCGCCTCTTATAACAAATCTGAATACGAAACCAGTTATAGCATCAAGAAGAAGAAGATCTGAAATGTAAGTACCTAGAAGCAGAATAGACCAATTGAATGCCTCTAATACAAGAAATGCCACAAATATCCGTTGAGATAGAAATGACTCCTCTGAATTCATACCTACACCTCATTCAGAAACAAGATTTTCTTGAATATTTAATTAAATACAACTACGCAATTTACTATTCGATGGCTATTTATGACCAGAGGATGTATCAGAACGTCATTTTACTATTCTATACAGGGACAAAATGAGGAGCTAAAAAATGGCTGAGCAACCACCGAGTATTGATGAAGTTCTGGTTGATGGTGAAAAAGTGGAATGGGCAGGAAAGGAACGAACCAGCTTTAATTATGCGTGTCTTATCGTTATAGCTCTCTTTGTTATTCCTGTCATCGCTGTATCACCTATCCCTCTTTTATCACCTATAGCTCTACTAAGTTATCTATATGGCATTATAGTCATCTCTATTGCTATAAGAAATTCACTTCTGTATCCAAAGTGGTATCGGATTACGAATCTACGCCTATTAGAAATGAGAGGAAAACGAATCCTTAAACAAATTGATTGCAGTCAATTCAGTGATAGGTCACTTAATGAATCCATCAGTATGAGATTGGATCATCATGCGAACGAGAAAGGGTCCTCTCCAGTTTATGATATCACATTTTATAATCCCAAAACAACAGAACCACTCATTATTTTCAATGATATATGGTATCTATACACTCAGGAGAGTGAAGTCTTTCACGGAATGCAGGAATGTTCTTCGTGTAAGGTTCTAATCAGTTCCAAACTTGAGAAGTGTCTTGCCTGTGGACAATCCTTGGTCTAGGTCTTTTTTGTAAAAGTGCTAGGATTGAAGAATTTCTCGCAAGTAATTCTCCAATCCCTATATACAATTTTCACCATCCATTACATCATGAATAGAGATACCATCACAATGGCGGCTGCGATTGAATTCACCACACCGTGACTGGTCCAGCTTGCAATCACGTTTCCATCTCTCCATGCAAACATTATCCCAAAGACAACTGCAACCAACGCTGCAGAGAATCCATATGTTAGGCAAAATAGTAATGGCAGGAATGGAAGCATGATTCCAACATGAATGAGGCCAAAGATTGCTGATTGTACAAATATCGCAATCGAGCGAGATGTTCTTCTCTCAACAGCCCCTTGGATGAATCCTCTGAACAGAATTTCCTCTGCAGGAGTAAGGAACGCGAATATAAACACAATCTCCAATGCCAGATTGAATGGGAATGAAAATCCATTCGCAAATACAAAAGAACTACCTGGATCCCCAATAGCTTGACCAGACAAAATACTCCAAATTAAGGAGTAATACGTTACAAATGCTAAAGCCAATCCAACAACAAGTCCAATGCCTATCTCTCTTTGGAGCTTTTCCATCTTTAGTCCAATTCCCTCGAATGGGTGTTTCCCTCTTTTTGCTTCGTAGACTAATAAAATGAAGAGGAATGGTAATGCCATTGGTATTGAGGAATTTCCAGCCTCACTCATCAAAACAAGGAAGACACCGAAGAACATCAGATAGAGAATGACCACTACATAGTATCGCTTTCTCGAGCTAATTCCAGGCATTGTAGGAGTCGATTCCTGATCGTTTTCTACAACGAACTCATTAACAATGGTTTTCGTTTCAGTCATAGATTCTCCTCTCCAGTGCCTTTACAAATCCTGTCGCATTCTTGACCATATAACCCAACCAGAAGAAAATGGCCAGAGCAATTCCCATGAAAAACATAAGAGTGATGATCTGCTCCATTGAACCCCCTGTTGTAATTTCAATGAATATCATATTTCCCACAAAGACAATTGGTGCTAACACTACAACCATCTGAATTAGCACAATTCCTTTGAGAGCTGGCATCAATGATGGTTTTGATGTAATTTTCACATAATCTCTCAGCTTGTTTTGGTCTTCTTTCTCAAGAGAACCTACAAGATCCATTGCACGTTCTCCAAGGGGAGTCAAGTTGTATCGTAGACGTTCATTTTTTTCTATGAAACCGTCTAGTTGTTTAAGATGATAATTCAGCCTACCTGTTGAGAGACGAAGTTCACCAAGGATTTCAGTGTATGATGCTCCGTCTTCACCGTATGACACAAGCCGAATGACATCCCGTCTTGCTGGATGAGCAAGCGCTTCAAATATTGCAGCTTCTATTTCTCGTGACATTGATAAATCACCACGAATATACTCTGATTATTTACTAAAAGGCGTTTTTGACTAAAATTTCTTGACAGCTCTAGTTGTCATGGGATCTGGAGATATCCCGAAGATTTTTCCAAGACTGAACTAATTCCTAGTTACATGCCTCCCGCCTGTATCCCCATATCTATACTCAATCTAGATATTAACCGCCAACATCGACGCAACTTGGAATACTAGTCTATGTATTCCCCCACCAGTCCCTTATGATATATAGATCAATCACGAGAGCAGTTTGAATACCTATGAAAGGGATATTGATGGTGAACCAGGTCCAGAGGTCCCCAGCTAGTATAATCCATAGGTTTGGATCAATATCATCTTGTACTGGAAATAAGACAATAAGTTCTGCATAAAGTGACACCAGTGTGATAATCAGGAAGATAATCACGCATGCCCTAAGCGCTTTGTAGTTTCTCTTTTTTCTTCCTGTAATTCTAAAAATGATATACATTCCCGTTAATACAAATACAATCCATGCAGGAATGACGGCAGGAGAAATAGTGAACAATTCTGGAACTACCTCCTACACATTCATTGCAGTTTAACTACCGCTTTGAACCTTTTCATTCGCTACTTATGTGAGTCGATGCCTATTTATGTTGGATATTTCATGCGGCATCTCACTTTCGACAATAGACGATTCAACCCCGCGGTTGAAACGGAGGATAATAGAGTGACTCAGATGTATAACAAAGTCACCGACGAGGTCGTTGATAAACTGAAGGCAATCTGCGGTGAGAAGTACGTCACCACCAGCGAGCCACTGCGGCACTCGTATATGGCCAAAGGTATCATGGGCCTTGAGGCTGTTCTCCCTGAGTGTATTGTGAGACCTGCGAACGCTGAAGAGGTTTCCAAAATACTCATCGTGGCGAACGAGAACCTCAGTCCTGTCACACCTGCGGCAGGTGGACTTAGCGGAGGTTTTGCTCTCCCGGCTATCGAGCCCGGTGGCATCTACATGGACATGACTCGTATGGATAAACTGACTGTCGATACTGAGAATCGTGTTATGGTTGTAGAGCCTGGTGTAAAGTCCGGAGACGCATGGAGAATTTTCAAGACACGGTATCCAGAATGGGCACCCCCAATTCCTGACGGTGCACCCCCAGCAGCCACGGTGCTCGGAGATGCTATTGAGAGAGGTTTCTCACTCGTGACCGGTGTATACGGTCCTCAGGCTGACATGATTATGGGTTTGGAGATTGTACTCCCGACCGGAGAGATGTTCCACACAGGTTCATGGGCGCTTGAAGGTGCAAAGCCATTCTATAGATGGGGCGTTGGTCCTAATCCTGATGGACTGTTCTTAGGATCACAAGGCTCAATGGGCATCATCACCAAGTGTGCAATTAAGATGGTTCCACATCCCCACCATAAAACCGTTGTAGCATACGGTGGCGAGACCTGGGATGACATCGTAAGACCCACATGGGAGATCTCCAAGCTCGAGATGGGTATTGCTGAACGGACTGTTATGGTCCAAGGTGGTAACTACGAGCTAGTCATGACCCGATGGCCAAAGGAGAATGTCCCAGTCGACTATGACTTTTACAAGAAGATTGGCGTCGACAAAAAATGGATGAACTTTGAGTGCTGGGCACATACCAAGGAAGAACTTGACGAGACCCTCAAGGGCATCGACAAGATCTACAAAGACTATGAGGTCCGAGAGAAGCGGACACTACCCCAGCAGGACCTACATCCAAAGCAGGTGGCATCTCGTCTCAAGAAGCCCAACAAGATCGCAGTGCCATACTCACTCTGGCAAGCTGGCTTCCTGTTCATCACATGGTACTGTCCATGGCTTGAGTCTGCGGCCATGATGGAGGAGTACTGTGCTGCAATGGAGAACTATGGCTTCCCACCAACAATGTGGGTGGCATCCATTGACCACGCACGACAGGCAATCGTCATGCCAATTCTCTGCTTTGATAGCACTGAACCGGGTATCTTTGAGAAGATACGCGAGTTCAATCAAGAGACCACCAAATCATTCCTGAAGAAGGGTTGGATTAACTACAGACCTGACCCGTTTGTACATGCTCCATTGACCTTTTCAGAAACGAAGGAATACTATAAGATGCTAGTGAAGTTCCGGAAAGTTCTGGACCCGAACCTGATCCTACATCCAGGTCGACTAGCAATACCCTGGGAATCTGTGACTGACCTACCAAATCCACTTAACGAGTGAAAGTTTGGAGGGAAATAAGTTACAATTCCTAACCTTTAAATCCCAATTTAGGAACAAGGAGGAAGATTGACTATGACAAGTCTTGAAGATCTTCGAAGGATCAACGCACGCTGTATTCACTGTCGAGCGTGTCAGTATGCCTACTCAGGTGAACCAGACCGAGAAGGTGAGGATGAAGTCTATACTGGCATGCTACAGGGCTGTCCGGCAGGTCTGTATTTCGGCTGGGAAGGTTACTATAACAGCGGAAAACAGTGGATGGCACGAGCATTTCTCAATGGTGAACTCCCAGCAAGCAAGGAATTCCTAGAGGTTGCAGAAGCTTGTACAACATGCGGAATGTGCGAGACTCAGTGTCCAAACTATATTGATACTGTGCATATTACAGAGGCACTTCGCGCAGCTATTATCGAATCTGGAGTTGAGCCACTACCCAAACACAAGGGGATGGGTGATCGTGTCGCAGTAGAAGATATGAGAAATCCATATGGCGAGCCTCGAGAGGAACGCACAAAGTGGATGGGTGAAGAATCCTCAGAAGTTGACAAGTCGAAGACAGGTATTGCATACTATATTGGATGCACAGCCGCATATAGACAGCCGCAGATTGCAGACCATACTGCAAGTATTCTCAGGAAACTAGGTGTCGATTTCACTGTAGTTAGCGATGAAGTATGTTGTGGATCGCCAATACTACGAACTGGTCAACGAGCTGGATTCAAAGCTGTTATGGAGAAGAATCTGGAGTTGTTCAAGGACTATGACCTAGTTCTCTTTAGTTGCGCAGGATGTTACAAGACATTTCGAAATGACTATCCAGAATTTAGCGGTGAACCGCTCCCCTTCAAGGTTCGACATGCTGTTGAATATGCCTATGACCTGATTAGCGAAGGAAAACTTCCACTCAAGGGCTCTTACGACAAGAAGGTCACCTGGCATGATCCCTGTCACAGCATTCGACACATTGGAATTGCCATTGAGAAGGAGATTCTGAAGAACTCCAATAATTGGCTCTTGGACAGTAGAAAGGCTGAGAAGGCCAAGGATGAACACTACGAGCTTCCACGTGTCGTATTGAGCAACATACCTGGTCTTGAAATGGTTGAGATGTACCGAAACCGAGGTAATAGCTTCTGCTGTGGCGCTGGCGGAGGTGTCAAGGCGCAATTCCCAGACATGGCATTGTTTGCATCCAAGGAAAGACTCAAGGAAGCCGCCGCTACAGGTGCTGAGGTCATTATGACCAGTTGCCCATTCTGTGTGACCAACTTCAAGGATGGCGTAGCCGCATTGAAGAAGGAAGAGGAAGAAACCGGTAAGGACCTCTCCGACCAAGGCTCAAAGCTTGAAGTCGTAGAACTGCTTGAATTGCTAGATTCGATGCTTGAATAATTTCTTAGAGACCCTGCTTCTCTGCAGGGTCCTTTGACTTCTTTTGATTTTTATTATAAATCCGGAATATCAAGAGGTAGTGTAATTCTGAATGCCGCACCTTTACCAAAAGAGGAACTTTCAAGCAATTCAATCATGCCATTATACCCCTCGATGATGCGTCTACAGATGTAAAGCCCCAATCCACTTCCTGATGTCGATGTACCTCGTTCAAATAGGACTGTTTTCAATTTCTCAGGAATTCCAGGACCATCATCAACTATGTCAATCTGCAATGTATCTGAAAATATCTCGATTCTAACAAATATGGTCGAAGAAGGTCCAGCATATTTCTCAGAATTTCTGAACAGATTATCAAACACAAACGCCAATAGTCTTCTATCACTTAGATTCACAGGTTTCATAGTAATAGGTCTCTCGAAGATTGCCTTGATATCTGGATGCATCTCTTTTGTGTGCGAGAGACTTTCTTCAATGAGATCTTCTAATCTCCCGGATTCCTCAATAATCGTTGGAGCCAATACTTCTAGAATATTCTTCATTCGACAGAGTCCTGACTTTGCTATCGAAATACACTCGAGAGGAATTGAGTTGTCTTCCAGCATCATCACTGATACATCAAGTGCGTTCTCGACGATTTGAATATCATTTCTCATGTCGTGCTGAATTAGACTTGCCATAAGGTCAATTGCGGAGAGAGAGCTTCGTAGTCTATGTTCATTCTGATTTATCTCCGATAGGTCTCGGTTTACTGCTTGAAAACCTACGAACTTCTCGTCAACATATATCGGTACTGCGCGACTATGAGCAGGAAAAGTTGTTCCATCCTTTCTAATTGCAAGATAAGTATGATCAAGAAGTGCAATCTTCTCCCCAGAATTTGCTCGCTCAATATACATCAAAAGACCCTCAATGTAATCAGAATGAACAAATGATCGAAGTGGCTTGCCAGTGACCTCGATTTGACTTGTATACTTGAACATATCAAGGGCAAAATCGTTACACCATACAAAACAACCATCTGAATCGAAGATACTTATTGCATCTACATTGTTATGACAGATTGCACCAAGATGATAATGGTAATCTTCCAGATTTGAGAAGACAATTTCGTCATGTGATACGGTCATTGAATTGACACCACTGCTGCTGTGATTATAGGGTTCTTGTTGGATTCGAATAGCAGCTTCGAAATTCACCGCCTGCTATAACATGTAACGTCGATACAGTGTCTAGTGTACGGTCTAATTGGATAGCAGCTGTTCCATACATTCCACGGTCCCCTGGATACAAGTATGGGTGTATCCAAGAGCGAAGCCAAAATTTACTCTATATAATTCTAATTTGTATACACAACTAAATCAGAATAACCTAGAGGTAGAAAAGAGCTCCTCTAATGGGCTCTCCTCTACTACTTCCTATCCAACAAACTGACGAGCGTATGCTGCGCCGTCCTTTGGTGGTTCCTCATCTACTTCTTCTTGTCTGAAGCGAGTTCTCTTCTCTTTGCCTATGCATAAGCCACCAAGAATAAAGAAGAATGAACCTGCAATCAATAGAAACTTGTAGCTCTCCCAGGCAAGAACTTCATTGAAGAATCCTGAAACTAATGGCTGTGAAAGGGTTACTGTATAGTAATGTACCCCTAACCAGCTGACTTCCACATCATACTGACCCGGTTGTATCGAAATGAATGTATCATCTGAAATTGTGGGTGACAACGCATTACCATTCAGTGAAATTGACTGCGATGTTATCACTTCACCATCCTGTTTGAAGTCTACATTAATTGTTGTAGATTCTGATTCTTCCAGAGTACACACTACATGAATGTCAACTGCACTCTGATATGCTATCCCATCGTACAATGTGATATGAGTTGAATGATCTCCAGTATAGTACTGAATTTGAGCTTCATTCAAACCATGATAATCTGCCATTGGATGAGGTATAAGTGCGATAACAAGAAACAGTGTGATTACAAAAGTAAATGACGGAATCAATAGTGGCTTAATCTTCAGCCACCTCAGAACTCCCTCTTCACTTCTAGTTCCGATAAAAACTCCAACCATCAGAACGAGAAATGTAACCGCACCTGAATATGCTAATACCATTACAAGGCTGTCTGTAGCTGCACCCAGCATGACATAGCCTGAATCAACAATAGGATCGTTACCAACCATGAATTAGATCTCCACGTTTCTGGACAAATCCAGTTAACCCTCTAATGGAAATTCTGTTTTGAAATGAGATAAACTCTTCGAGATTAAGGCTCGTCGTCTACTTCTGGCCAACAAAACAGTGAGTTTTCTGGAGCTGTAGCTGCTTTGATTGCTAGCTCCGCATCAAACATTTTCCGGTCAATGAACTCCCCCCAGAGTTCACTACCTCCATCAGCTTCTGTTGGTATTAGATAACTTTCAGGTCTATAGCTAACGAATATGTAGATTTCATCTGGGCTCAAAAAATCCCCTGTCTTGAAACAGACACGCGTAATTTCGGACCATGTGATAGATTCTCTAATTTCATCTCGCCCTGGTGCATGAATATGGATATAGATTGATTCCTCGTCAAATGTTACATGAAACCATTCTTCAAGTGGACCCACCATCACGTATCACCTGTTATGCTGATATGAAAAGGATGAGATATAGTTTGTTTTAGATTGATGCACTCAATCATCATATACACTGTTTCATTATTCTTTGTAGTCTTTAGAGGTGAACTTGTTGAAGGAAGTTGATACACAGCTAATTCAAGCTGCAGAGAATGGTGACATAGAAGGCGTGAAAGCTGCATTGGAATCTGGAGCTGACATAAACGCACAAGACGAATTCTTTCGGGATACTGCTTTACACAAAGCTGCGAGTGCGGGTCATATAGATGTCGTTGAACTATTGATAGCGCGGGGAGCTGACATGCTCCTACTCAATGGAGTTGATTTTACTCCTCTACATCTTGCTGCACGAGACGGTAGACTGAGTGTAGTTCAATTAATCCTTGATAAGATTGATTCGATTCCTGAGCGATTGCTAAATGATGCCATTCATGTTGCTTCTATGTCTGTCTATGGTTCTGATATTATTGTTAGAGCTTTAGATGACTATAGAACTAAACAAGTCCGACCTTCAACTGAGGGCCTTGAATCTGCAAATGTGCAATTGTTGGAATCTTCAGAGAGTGGAAATCTCGATGTTGTAAAGAATGCGCTCTCTGATGGAGCCGATCCGAATGTAGTTGATGATAGAGGAATGCGACCGCTTCTTTGGGCTGCCTTGCGAGGGCATCTAGGCATCGTCAAAGTTCTCATCGAAAAAGGTGCAGATATCAATGGTACAAACACTGCTGAGTGGACTGCATTGATGGAAGCAGCAATGGAGGGGCATCTCGATGTAGTCAAGTATCTTGTGGACAATGGTGCGGATGTAAATGCAAGAACCTTCGTTTCTGGAACTGCCCTAATGTTTTCCTCAGGGAATGGTCACATTGGGGTGGTCAAGTTCCTGTTAGCAAGTGGGGCAGACAAAACAATTGAGATTGAAGGAACTGATGGTGATGACGGTATGACTGCCTTAGATTATGCCCGACAATATGGTCGATGGGAGATTGCAAAACTTCTGCAAGATGAATCAATCTAATTCTTCAAATTGTTTTGAGAAGAAGATAGAATCTGATTGTCAAAGATCAAAAGTCATCTACACAAAAGGCTATACGCAGTTAATTATAC
>JAEORG010000107.1 GCA_016841005.1 Candidatus Thorarchaeota archaeon
CTAGCTATAGCAGTCCTATCCGGGTCAATGCCTATGATTGAATATCCATACGATGGCATCGTGTGTCACTTCCACTGTGAGACTATGCAAAGCTCACTTTACTTTTGCAAGCTTTCAAGTCGTTATTTCGCTCAACAACCACTCCAGACCCTACTGGCACACGTTTGCAGACAGTTCTCGCGAGCAGAACTAAGTAGTCTGCACTGCTTCCATCGGTTCTGAAACAGTTGCGTTCAATGAGCAACAGCCCGCTTGCGGATGTTTTTTACATTTAAAGCTTGTCACCTGACCTGCTCCAACAATGTAGGAGATTGTCAAATGTTGTATTGTTTCCACAAGGTTTACTAATACTCTATTATGCAAATTCTTTTTTGGCTACAAAGCAATCCCAACAAAGAGGTAGAAGGATGTGGCCTACGCAAAGAAAGAACTGAGGAACTACCTTAAGGACCTGTTGAAAGGGAAGATAGAATTTGCAAACTTTTCGTTTGAGTATCGATCTGAACACACTGCTTTTCATTCTCGGCTCAGAATCGTCTTGTCTTCCGATAAAATCACGCATTGGAAGATTCCAAGAGGAATCTCAGTAGATAGTAGTAAAGAGACTAAATCTGCAAGAAAAAGAGAGATTGAGTTCTCTACTGACAAATTGAGACTGTTTGCACAGGAGTTAGTCAAGAATAAGATATGGGACTTGGAGAATTGCACAGAGAGGGCATTACCTGATACTGCTTTACTCTCCTTTTCTATTAGAAACAATGACACTCTATTATTTGAACAAGAAGTTTGGGAGAGTTGCAGAAATGACAACAAGCAGACAAAGGAACTACTGAAAGCTCTTGCATCAGTATTGCCCCAAGACTGGCCGCCTCCTTAGATCATTACATATTCCGAATAACGCTTCTGCGCATCTACATGTGTACATCATTTTCCTATGAGCTCGCAGAAACTGCTCTCCTGCATGCTTTCGATAAGTTCGTTTTGGCCGTCAATAATTTCCTCTCAGTTTTATTCAATATCTGGCGTTTCCGATTCCTTTGTAATCCTCTTCCCTCCTATCTTCACAATAATAAGAACAGCTGATACTGCCAGAACTACCACAGCAGTTGCTGTAATGGGAGTCGCGTTATATTGGACAAATTCATCCCATGGAACAGCTGGATTTAGAGGATTAAAGGCATGGAAGTGTTCCCATGCATCGGGTATTGAATCGCCATCTGAATCATAGGATGAAACATTCGTACCTATCGAAAGCTCCAGAGAATTCGTTAAACCGTCAGAGTCTTCATCGATGTCTTTCAAGCAGTAAGTGTAGGAAAGATTGCTTGTTCCTCCTCGATAGCTCCAGCATAAATCGTTTCCTGAGGATTGAGGTTCAATTGCATATATTCCCACTCCGGATCCGTATCCAAAACATGGTACTACTATATCTAGCATCTCGTTATCATTCACATCCCCAATCGCAGGCGTATACTGACCTTGAATTCCCTCTGAATACATACGGAGAAACCACTGGTTCGAACCATCTTCTCCGTTTATTGCTGCAATTGATGATGCTTCGTTAGATATAACAACTTCATATCTTCCATCACCATCAAAATCCCCTATGTTGGGATTGTAGATGTCGCCAAGTCCATACCCGTTGTAAATCCAGAATATTGATCCATCGCGGCCATGCAGTGAACAAAGATAATACCTATTTTCAATAAACACGACCTCTAGATGGCCGTCACCATTAAGATCCGCTAGTGCAGGAGGCAATATCGCGAAATCCATGACATCAAGATTTTTTCTAAATGACCAGACAACTGTGCCATCAGCACCATTTAGAGCCGCAACCTCCTCTGTTGTTACAACAAGCACTTCAACCATATTATCTCCATTGATGTCACCAATGACCGGCGTTGATGCATCCATGTAGTCGGATGTATGCGTCCAGTGGTGGAACCAGAGTGGCGTTTCATTTCCGACAGTATAGGCGTAAGTATAATCATCATCACACGTTGCCACTACTTCTTTTCCGGACCTACCATCAATATTCCCAACAGCAAGCGAGTCTCTGACACCACCACCTGTACCTATTGACCAAAGAGATACACCAGTACTACCGTTGAAAACTCGGATTCTGCCCTCAGAGGATGGCATAATCACCTCGAAACCTGCATCTCCAAGAACATCAGAAATGATTGGTGCTATGAAGGGTGAAGTTTCAAACATAGCGTCAGAATGTACCCAGTATATACTTCCGTTTCCTCTGAAGGCAAATATGCCTGCACCTGTAATCCCACAGATTATTTCTGGGTATCCGTCATTGTCCAAGTCACCAAGAGCAACTTCGGATATCTCTTGATTATTAAACTCGTAAAACCACTTGCTCTCTCCTGTGTTTCCGCTTCGGACTACAAGTCGTGAAAGGTCATCATTCCAAGCTGATTCAGCTACAATCACTTCAACTCCGGCTTCTGAATCTACATTCCCTACCGCCACATTTTCAGTCCAACTCTCCGCCATCGTGCTGTTTGCTTTCCATAGAAGATTGGGAGGGTTTCTTTCAATGCTGTCCCAATGCGGCCCTTGTGGCAATTGAGGAATGACAAAGACTGCTACCACAATAAGAATGATCAGTAGAATGCATACCCTACCAGGAGTAATTCTAGGCTTTGTAAGCTTCATCGAAACAATCCCCATCAATTACTCTTTCTGATTCCTATTAAGAATGATGTTTCCAAGGCGTATGCAAAATGTGCGAAATTGAATGGGAGGACTGAATAATCAAATTAATTTTAAAACAAGAATAGTTTCCGACAACTGTGATACTCAATTGCTTATCATATATTTGAGAATGAGGTCTATGGATTATCTCCAAATTCTGCCGTTACACGTTTCAACACAGGTGTACTTATCGTTTGTTTCACCAGTTCGACTCCAGCATCTGTGAGCGTTCCCTTTATGTAATGAAATCCTGCAGATTGAATATAGACTAGTCCCTTCTTTTTTAATTTCTGGAGGCTGCTTAGGGCTATCTGCGTGAGTTCTTCCTCAGTGACATCAAGCCCTCCGCCTGGAATTTGAAGTGTTTCACACATCTTGAGAACATTTCTCATGGAGCTAAGCTGGCGACGATGGCTGTCATATGGATTAGAGAACATCCAGAGAAGTACTATCATGTCGATAACATCGAGCCCAATATCTGGATTTCTCTCCAGAGCCTTTTTGGCCACGAGTTCGACGATTGGCATCCTTATCACATTCCTTAGAGTTTCAAGCTTCTTGAATGAATCGATGTTTTCATACCAAGCTCACATGACCCACCTTGGGTTGAAAGATATCCCCATTACGCATTAGACGTTCAAGAGAACTCTCAACAGATGCCTCCGAGATACCTCTCTCTTTGAAATATTCCATAATTTCGTCAACCCGTGCTTGTCCTCTTTGTGCTCTGAGAAATGATATTATATCTGATGCAATATCTCTTCTCAGCATTTCCTTTGAAGAAGTGTCGTCTTCTATCTGCACAAGCTGTATCTCCCAAGGACGTGGAAAAATCAACGCGCCATTATTTGAGAGTTTTTGGATTGTTTTCTCAACCCACTCCCAATCTAGCCCCCGAGCGGCACATAGGTCCTCCAGATGGTCGAGTGTACAAGACTTCTCCCTTGCTTCCTCTTGTAAAATTGTCATGAGGCGTGCCTGTTTTCCAAGGAGTGGTGATTGCTCATCGTCAGTGGCAATTTTATCTGCATCAACCAGTGTTTCCGGTAGGAGTGACTTATATCGTTCCCGTGATCTCTCGACTGCCTTCTGGAATTCGTCTCCTCCCCTAGCAGCATTGAATTCTTTGACTGCAACCAACGCTTGTTCTGGTCCATCAAAAAGAGCACGATTCGCCCTTGTGATATCTATTATGGTGCCACAATAACTGCATCGTCGGCGTTTTTGATTTATCGGTGCATTGGTGAAATTTCTGCACTTTGGACACATGAAGACCACGAATTGTTTCAAAGGTTGAACACCTACATCATTACAGTGTTAGTGGACGTGAGTATTTAACGGTCTTTCTCTCTGGTCGAATGAATATTGTTATATCTAACGCAAACGGGTGTCCTTTAGGTCTCTAGAAATGACGAGGAAGGCAAAGCAGATTTCTATTGATGCCAAATTATGCAAAGGATGCCATATCTGCATCGCTGTCTGCCCTCATGATGTCTTGAGCAAGTCTGATGATGTCGACGATCGCGGTTATTTTCTTCCTATTGTGGCAAATCTCGAGGCGTGCACAGTCTGTCATCTCTGCGAGTTAGAATGCCCCGATTTTGCAATATCTGTTGAAGAGATTGAGGAGTAGACTACTCGTCACACTCGGTTTCTACGAGTACTAATAATACATGCAATGATATATCATTAGACATTGACTTGAATAGTCATCAGTCTATACAGGTGGATAACTTGGAGAATTCAGATATTCAACTTCTTCTAAATATTCGGACAAAGCTCAATGAAG
>JAEORG010000108.1 GCA_016841005.1 Candidatus Thorarchaeota archaeon
GGACGGTATTGTTTTCGATTCTTACACAATGTGGCGAATTGATTATTATGATTCCTTCCTGGCTTCCACCGGATATGTAGTTGTTAGCTATGATAAAATAATACGACGTACTGCTAATATCGATTGATGCAGGACCTCCTCCACCACCAGATATACTATAATCGTGAATCAGAAACGCCGTTTCTGGACTTAAGCCATCTCTCCCTCCTACATTCCATCCATTAGCTTGAGCTTGTTGCAAAAATTGGGCGTCGCCAACAATATAGATAGGTGCGTGGGATACGTATGCTGATATATCGTCCTCATATTCTCTTACCATCTCAAATTGAGTATTCTCATCGTCTGAAGTATTGATAATATAGATATCATTTGATATGAATAATGAGGACCAAATCCAGACCGAGAGAACCAATGCCATACCTACAGAGACCAAGTCTCGTCTAACTTTCATCTCTCCACCAACACACGCTACATATCAGAAAAATTTCTGCAGGAATAAATCCTGCCCACTTTCATCTAAATCTTCCTATTAAAATTTGAAACTTCAAATAGAATACTATAGTAATCACATGGGGAGTTCAAGAAGGGAGACAAGAAATTAGATTTCACTGATTAAATTCGTTTAATCAAGATTGAGTCAGGTCAGTATATAATCGGAAAAGTATTCAACGAGGAAGTTGTTGACAATTGATGTGATTAAATGACGAATGATGAGAAGATAATGATACAAGATCCATCCGATGATTGTATTCATTCAGCATCTCAACATCCAGTCTATTCAGACCATTTCATAACCGATTGCGGAATGGTCGTGACAACTAGTGCTACCAGACATGAAACAAATCACACGAATTTTGTAATTCTGGATACAGCTAAAATTACTTGTGATTCATGTAAGAATGCTTGATTTTTCAAAGTTTGATTCCCAAAGATTATCTTGCTTCAGAACTAATTTAGATTGGAATCGAGGTTGAAATTTCAGGTGGGACTTCCGGAGAAAAGATGTGATTGGTGTGGGAAGACTAGTCGGTATTGGCAATTCGCACCATATGGAGGTACATTCTGTTCACGTAGCTGCATGATGGCTGCTCGTGCAGATACAGGTTTATTGGTTTCAATTGTTATTCTGATTGTGACTCTTGTAACTTGGGTTATATCGCCATTATCAGGAATGGTAATGCTATTTCCACTAGTTCTTACATTTGCATATACCTACCTTGGATATTACTATAGATCCACCATTGTTTCTGAGTTGTGGAAAGAAGATATAGGTGGATAACGCAATTCTCCTCCTATAATTCGTTATTCACTTCCTAGGTTTACCTATATACCTAGGTGTTAGTTCCAAGTATTCAAGATATGGAGCTTCGTACTTGTTAGCCAGGAATTTCTCTTCCTGTAAAACAGTCCAATGAAGATAGAATATGGTATATATAAAGTACAACAGGAAAACAATACTCCAAATCGATTCGGTCCATCCCATGAGAGTTAAGCCTAGGAAAAAGATAGTCCAACCAACATATATCGGATTTCTAGAATAGCGATGTATTCTCGTTGTTGTTAGCCCAGGTGAGTGCGCAAATGAATACAATGCAGCGCCACCGATTATAATACCTAGGACGAAAATGACCAGCCCAGCGAAGAACAATAGTCCAAAGTCAAAAGGGACAAAGACACTAATCGCGAGACCACCAAATATCCAAATCAAGGCAGGGATGTAGATTTTCTTCTGTGAAATCAGATCAGGGTCATCAAAAGGTTCACCGCGTTTCCGATTTGCCCATACCTGCATGGAATAAGCGACGATGTATCCTCCTGCGTAAAAGGTCCAGAGATTAAAGATCCCAGCCACGCTATTTCAACACCGAGATAATGTTGAACATCATCCTACTCATGAATATTCCGAAATGAAGGGTAACAACTGAGTGCGTTCTAAATGGAACGATTCACCAGATGCTTTGTACTGTCTGGGATGTCTTTCAATAGATCCTTCAAGATTGGTGGGATCAAGTTGAGATCCTCAAGCTCCTCTCGCACGAACCACTTGAAGATTATCTTCACGTCAGGATGCTCGGGAAAATCAGATCCTTGAAACTCCTCTTGTTGCCATGGTCCTTCTGATTCTTCTGGTGTTACAAGAAAGTAGAAACCAATGTCATGGACTCTGGCATCGTGTTTGATATCAAGAGATTCTTCATTTCCTTTGTAGGTGAAAAAGTTTTCAATCACCCATAATAGTCGTTTAACCTCTATCTCAAACCCAGCCTCATCCTTTATCTCCCTCTTCACCGCAGCTTGTGCAGTTTCACCAAAATACACACGACCTCCAGGAAGTACCCAGATGTCTTCAAACTCTATTCTGGACAAAAGGACACTGCCATTACGTAGCATGACTGCTGCAGCCCGCATCCCAAATGTGCCATCATCTGATGCGTACCCAATTCGATTTGTGGGCATGAGTTTGAGTTACACCTCTCTATCCACGATATGGATTGGTTGGTCAGGAATTTTCTTCAAAGCCTCTTTCAAACACACAGGCACGAGATTAATACTATCAAGCTCATTAGGTGAAAACCATTTGAATGTGATTCTCAGATTTCTTCCTTGGTAGGGAATGTCTTCTTGACCATAGAATTCATCATTTAGCCATTCTCCTTCTGTTTCCTTTGGCTCAACTAAGAAACAAAATCCATATCCATGGACTCTTCCATCTGCTGTATATCCAGGAAAGACTTGATTTCCCTTGAAGATGAAGAAGTTCTCAATGATATAGAGTAGTCGTTTTACTTCTATGTCAAAACCTGTTTCTTCATTCCACTCTCTCACGAGGGTTTCTTGAAGAGTTTCATGCAAATGCACTCCTCCGCCTGGAAAGGTCCAGAAGTCGAATGTTTCAGGCTGATGAAGTAAGACTTGATTACCCTTGAGCATCACTCCCTCCGCTCTGACTCCAAAAGTACCTACATCAGTGTTGAACAAGATTTTAGTTGGCTCCAAGACAAATCACCAAAAATGGAGAACAAACCAGTATAAGAATATCATAGAAAGATATTGTAGTTTTGTCTAGTTCAATACATTCAAGGTAAATCCCTTTCTCAGAAACAGTGCGCCTACTGCAGAGATTACACCACTCAAAATAAGCACAACAGGAATACCATAAAGTGGAATTAGCAAACCAATAATCGCGACTTGAGGTATTGCAGCTAGCACTACTAAAGTAGGCATCAGTGAGTAGACACTATTTCGAATTTTATTAGGTATAGCATCAACCAAGACACGCATCCAGAGTATGGCAGCTGTTGTGAAGAACATTCCCAAAGTAAACCAGATTGTGAGAATAATGAGTACTGGCAATATTGAGTTAGCAGGTATCTGAAGTATCACTATGCTTGTTAATGGTATCATCACCTCAGTCATTTCAGAGGTTAGGAGAGTTGGAGGGAAGATTAACATAAGTATTGAAAATAGAAAGAAGAACAACGCTCCAGAGGACTGGATAAATCTAAACCTAGGTAACCACTTTCTCGGTTCGAATCTTTTAGCCCAAACTCCTGAACGCTCCCAGAGTAATGCGAATACAAGAAACACTAGTGTCATCAAAAGCGCAACAGAAGTGTCAGTGATCAAATAGTCATAGAGGAATGGGTACATGATTATCTCAGCCCAAGTGAAACCAATGCTCATGAATAGAGTGTTGCCGAGAATGAGGTATTTCAGATAGGGACTGTTGAAGACATACTTTGCGCTTTCTTTCAGAAGTAAGAAATACTTCATTTCCGCTTCATCTGGTTTGTCGAGCTCTTGTTTGGGAGAGATGTCACGAACAAGAAAAATTGAAGCAATTGCAATCAATACACATGTGACTGCTTGCACCTGAAACACAAAGGAGTATGCAATCATCACAGCGAGAAATGCACCAGGCAGAATAACAAGCGCACGTGCAACTCTGAGCAACATTGCTAGTTTACCTATGAAGACCCCGTATTGCTGTCTGTCAGAGTCCTCGGGAGCTGCTATAGTGTAGTTGCTATCAAACCATGAATCTAGTGCTCCACTCTCTTGGGATGCAGCAACACCCATCAATACATACGCAAGTAGAAACAGGACAAATGGCGAACTAGGTGTGATGAGTGATACCAAGTAGAATGTGGCTGAATAAGTCAAGAATGCTGAGGCTAGCACCCAGCGTTGTCCAATCATATCTCCGAGTGTTCCGGTTGGATAATCAAGAAGAGTCTGTACAACCTTCTGAACAACAATTAAAACACCTGCAAGTGCTAGACCGTCAATATAAGAACCATTCCCCAAAGCCTCTGCAATGAAGATCAGATAAAATGTGGTTGAGATATTGATTACTGCAGTCATGGATGTGAATAGTCCAAGAAAAGTCGCTGCTAGTCTGATTACCTTTGGTTTGTCTTCTGGAAGACCAAAATAGGCGGTAATCCTACCCACAGTTGATACCCCTATCGTATTTGTATAGGGTTGCTTTGTAATAATTCCTGCGTCAAGAAGAAGTGAAACCAGGTCATCCGCGAGAAGAGGTCTCTATAAAGTAGAAAGAAACTACGGATTTATTAGAAAATGCATGTATTAATTCCAATTCGAGTGATGCTATGATTCGCAAGTATCTATTCATTATTTCATTTGCATTACTTCTCATTTCTCCTAGCTTGGAGTATAGTGTTATACCTGCGCAAGAGGAGATTAAGGTTATTCTAGATTTTGATTCAGCTCCAGCTGATTGGGCAGCAATGTTGTATCTACTCAAACATCCTGGTGTTACTGTGATCGGAATAGGAGTATCATGCGGAGTGTCTTATATTGATACTGGAGTTCTAAACACCTTAGGAATCCTCGAATATTTAGAATATGAAAACATTCCAGTAGCATCTGGAAAAGAAACACCTCTCGTTGGAGACAATGCATTTCCGACTCCATGGAGAGTTGGATGTTACAATTACTATGGACTCGAACTCCCCACAACAAGTCTACAACCATCTTCAATGAACGCCTCTGAATTAATCATATCTCTAATCGAGAATACTGAAACCAACGTAACTTTGGTTGCATTAGGACCTCTAACGAACATCGCCATCGCATTAGAAGCAGAACCTTCAATCAAATCAAAGATTGACAAGATTCTTCTCATGGGAGGAGCCATCGATGTTCCGGGAAATGTTGGATTAGAATCCGACATTCGAAATTATGTTGCTGAGTGGAATATCTGGGTTGATCCTTATGCTGCGGATATTGTATTCAAGTCTGGTCTTGCAATACAAATGGTTACTCTTGATGCAACCAATCAAGTACCTATGACACAGGCATTTCTTGATAGAATTGAAGTAGCGATGAAAACACCTGAAGGGGATCTACTTCAACAGATGATGCGACCAACTGAGCCATACTTGTGGGATCAGTTAGCAGTAGTTTCTCTGACAAATCCAGAGGTAGTAACTTGGGGAAGACGCTGTATTGAAATCATACTTGAGCCAGAATATTATGAAGGATGGACAAATTCCACAAAGACAGGATGTGATAACGTAGGTGCTGCATTTTCAGTCGATGTTGAACTCTTCTATGACCTCTTTATCGATTACATTAATGATGATTTCCAGACTTCGACAACCTCTACTGATATAATTTCGTTCCTCCTGTCGGGTCCATATCTCCTAATTACTATCGTAGGACTAGTATTCATTGTTCTCGTCATTTTTCTAATTCGTAGAAGAAAATGAAAAGTGGAGCAGTAATCTTAACTGGAAGTCAAAATTTGCATATTGCGCTGATGCGGGTTACTATTGTGACTTCGAGAATTCTCGAAGTCGAACTTCAATGCAAATTGAATAGAACAATTATATACCAAATAATTCACCACATTTGATACCTTGAATTTCAAGGTATTAAATCAGGATTAAATTGTGATTATCATGGAATATAAGAATGAAAATATAGCGGGAATAATCCTACTATTCTCAGTGTTAACATGGTATTTTGTTGAATTGATCTTATCATATCTCGAGCCTGGATACAGCTTTTCAACTAATTTCATCAGTGAACTCGGATCCCCAGGTGCTACTAATGCTCTAATATTCAATACTACAGTAACATTGTTGGGACTTAGCGTATTAGCCGCAGGTTATCTTCTCTATCGCGCTTCAGCATCGGAAACAATCTTCCCCAATAGGCTGTTCGCAATACTAGTGATGCTTTTAGGCATCTGTTTCATTGGAGGAGCACTTGGACCAATGCACGCTTATCCAGATTACCTTCCATTACCTTTCCATACGATCTTTGGAGACATAGCACAAGCTGTTATGATAACAGCAATACTCGTTTCCGTCAAAATAACGAAACCCCCCTTATCGTACGTCCTATTAATTCTGGCAGTAATTTCGTTTGTGACCCAAATAATCACTCTTTCAGCAATGGA
>JAEORG010000109.1 GCA_016841005.1 Candidatus Thorarchaeota archaeon
ACTAAACAGTGAAATGGCATACTCTAGATACTTCAAAGAACGAAGAGTATTGCTCCTAAAAACTGGTCAAGAATCTGCATGGTTGAGAGGCCCGTGTGTTATTACACCTACTTCAATGAGGCATGTAGAAGATGAAATTGGCATTCACAAGGTTTACTGGCTACCGATGTAGGGGTTGTTAATAATGATAGGGAGAATGAGAGCAAGTAAATTAGTCCTAACATATGGTCCTGGTTCAATAATGGATCTTTCCGGAAGCGAATCAGTTATGATACTTAGCCCTGACTATTGGAGATCATACCAACCTGTTCATGAAAGACGTCTTGCACAAAAATTGGGCGTACATCACTTTGGTTCTCCGAATGAAGAATGGGATTCTGATAATCGGTTACGAGTGGGAATATCCTCAAGGGAATTTCCATTCAATAAACTATGTCCTAATTGTCAAAGATTAATCCCACTCACTAAACAAAGACAAGGGAAATGCCCTGATTGCGGAGAGAAGACAATACCCCCTCGTCTAGTGGCTGCTTGCAAGAATGGTCATATTGAAGACTTTCCTTGGCAACGTTGGATTGGATGTACTTGTTCTTATAATGATGCGAAGCTATATGTCGTAGGGTTTGGCTCAGCAACTTCTGATCTTACTGTCATCTGTAAAACATGTAACAAGGAAAGAAACTTAGCTCGAGCGCTTGAAGAACTCCCCAAGAATTGTAGTGGAAGACGTCCTTGGTTAGGTGTTGGAGAAGACTGTGATTCGAGGCTAAAGGGATTGATGCGCGGAGCAAGTAACGTCTATTTTCCAATAATAGAAAGTTCATTGAGCATACCTCCGTACTCAGAATATCTTCACAAACTTCTGAGACCCCATCTGCCAACAATTGAACCAGAGTGGAGAAAAGGCACTCATAGAACCGTTGTCGAAAGTCTTGCTGCATTTGAAACAATAATGAAGAAAGAAAGCATATCGGTACAGGATATTCTAACAGCCATTGATGAGCTTCTTGGAAGCCTATCGGATATACATCTGAAATGGGATGAATGGAGAAGCTTAGTCGGAGATGTCAAAATTCGCAGTCCACGAGATGATTTTCAAAAGGAGCTCGTTGATATTAGAGGAACTCAACTTGAGAATGTATTTCAATCTATCTGGCGAGTGACCCGTTTAAGAGAGGTCGTTGCGATAACTGGTTTTACAAGAATTAATCCTTTCAACGGAGATTTTGATAAAGTACAAAAACTCCGAATGACTGACATTGAATGGCACTCTCTATTGCAGGAAAATCAAAGAATCCATCCAAATCCGGATTTGGAAAAGGATAGAGATTGGCTACCAGGTACTGAAATGTATGGTGAAGGTATTTTCTTTGAGTTTAGAAAGGATGTTCTTACTGAATGGGAGAATAGAGATGAAGTACGAACTAGATTCGTAAATATCTTCAGCCAGCCTGGTCGCCCATTTGAACGTGAAGGTGTCCTGCAAGAATTGCCTCGCACACTTTTGCTTCACTCATTTGCGCATCAAATAATACGACGAATCTCTCTTGCTTGTGGTTATTCTATGGCATCTCTGCGAGAACGATTATACTCTGAATTGAACGATGGCATCGATATGCGTGGAGTACTAATCTATACTGCCTCCCCCGATAGTGAAGGGACTTTAGGAGGTTTGATTTCGCAAGCTTATAATTCTGCTACTTTGCTATCTCACATAAGGGGAATGATTGAATCGGTTAAAATATGTTCACAGGATCCGTTGTGCGGTGCGCACGACTCTACTGTCACTGGAATGCCTTGGGGTGCATCATGCCATTCATGCAGCCAATTACCGGAAACCTCATGTGAAGGAATGCAGAACAAGCTTCTAGATCGCTACACACTTTTCAGTAATGGAATGAATGTTGGTTTCTTCGATGAATTCTAATATTGTTTCATTTGAAGAATTGGAGCAAATTGTTTCAAATATCAGAGGAAACTTGACTAGTAATCAGATAGCTCAACTTGTAGATATTGTAAGTAATTGTTTTGACATCGAAACTACATGCAAAGAACTACATAGGATAAAGGCATCCCCATCGAAAATCAATTGGCTAAAGAATCAGATTTCAAACCTTCCCAGCAATGAAATTCTGAGGATAATATCATTTGCTTTGTATGATTCTCTAGAGCGAAGTCATTCTCCCCCTGTTGAAATTTACTGGACTGGTCCTTCAGAAAACAGCTCCGTACGAATGACTTGGTCAGCACTTTCTGAGATTGTACTATCAGCAGAGAAAAACATCACACTCGTTGGCTATAACATCTCCAAAGGAATGGGGAAAATACTGGACTATTTAGAGATGAAACAGAACGAGGGAGTAAGATTGTGCTTCCTAATTGACCGTTATCAAACGAAGGACAGTTTCAAAGAATGGGTTGAATCCTTGTCAATTAAACCAGATGTATATGATCGACCTGAAGATGAAACTTCCCCACTAACGTCCCTTCATGTCAAATGCGTAGTAGTTGATGATTGCGTCGCTATGTTTGGCTCTGCTAATTTGACAAAATATGGGACACTGAAAAATGTGGAACTAGGAATCACGATAAGAGATATTACCGCCGTAAGGACAATAGTATCGCTTTTGGAGGACCTTAAGGCATCATTAATTAAAGTGGAATATTGAAAGACATCCTTAACTATTGTTTATTTGCAAGTGCCCTCTAAAAGAACTAAATGAACTGAGAAGAAGATACGAATATAGTCAATCGCATTGGAATCTATGATGCCATTTAGTCAAATGGCTTGGAAGCTTATTACAAGACTTACGATTGCAATCAATAAGGTTGGAAAATAGATTTACTCTTTCTGTCCAAGAATATACTCTTTCACTTTTATTGCGTATTCAATCGGATTCTTTCGAATCTTGCATTCCCATAACACAAACACTTTCCATCCCAGCTCTTCCAACTCATTCTTTTTCTTGGCATCCCGTGTTCTGTTACGCTCGAATTTTGCTCTCCAAAATTCAGTATTTGACTTAGGAAGTGGCAAGTTACACATCGGGCATCTATGCCAGTAACAACCATTCACAAAAATGGCAAGCTTCTTTCCTGGATATGCTATGTCCGGTCGCCCAGGAGCTTTCTTCCAATGAACTCGATATCCTGGAATTCCAACTTCTCTGAGAGCCATCCGCATTAATAATTCGGGTTTAGTGTCCTTTCCCCTATTAGCGCTCATCACCTTTGAAGTTACCTCAGACCCAGGAATAGGTGCACGACCATCACGAATGTACTCTTTGGATTCTTCTTTGGTCATACCTTGTCACTCAATCATTAGCAAATATACAATGCTGTTCTTTCCAAATTAGGTTATCCAATTGCTTGTTTCTCTTTTTTTCTTCATGCATTGGGTTTAAGAGGATCGACCAATACGGAATGACTGAACTAGTCATGGCTGATGAGAAAACCGGTCTTAGAGTCCTTGACCTTTATTGCGGGGCAGGTGGCTTCTCAGAGGGATTCAGGCAAGCTGGCTTTGATGTGGTCATGGGTGTTGATAATTGGCAGACTGCACTAGATTCTCACAAAACCAACGGACTTGGTGCTTCTCTTAATTATGATATGTTCAAGCTAGTTGATGAAGGAGGATATGAAGAGGCAAAACGTCTCACAAAAGAGATTCAATATGAACATGGTCGTATTGATGTATTAATTGGAAGTCCTCCATGTACAGAGTTCTCCTACGCCAAAAAAGGGGGCAGTGGCGACATTGAGAAAGGTATGCTGCTTGTGCGAGCACATCTTGTGTTGGTAGCAGCACTCCAGCCAAAATTCTGGTTGATGGAAAACGTACCTCGTTTGAAGACAGCAATCGATAGAGAGAGCACAAGAGAGAACTCACATGGATGGTACGTTGCTCTCGAAAACCTGGGCGTCACGGAAGACATTTCTGATTCCGAATTAGTTGATGGAGATTCGCTTTTCATTCCACATGGCAAGATATACACCGCATCGAACTACGGTGCACCACAAGGAAGAAAACGGTTCATAGCTGGAAATGTTGACTCTTCATTGGTAACAAAGACTCACTTGGCCGAGCCTCGAACTATTGGTCAAGTAGTCCAGAGTTTGCAAGAAGCATCATCTTCAG
>JAEORG010000110.1 GCA_016841005.1 Candidatus Thorarchaeota archaeon
ACGGTTGGAATCCTCAATCACCAATGAAATCGCGAATAAAAACAGAATATGAAGTATGATATAGTGGCCAAACCGATCAAAAAGACCAGTTCTTTAATTTCTCATCAGCTTCCTTTCTTAGTACACTATACCATGCAGCATACTGCAATCGTTGAGGCAAAGATATTGTTGTATTATATAAAACGATAAGATCTCCGGAGATTAGAAGATCTGACATTGTACCCTGAGGTTGAATGAATCTCTCATTTGAGGTTTCAGTGAAAGAAGGAGCGTATCCTCCAGGTTCAGTGTCCGCAATTTCCCATGCACCACTTGGTAATGCGACTGTACTGAAGTTAATACTATCGTCATGAGCACTCCAAGTCAATCCTACACTCTTGAAATAACCGTCCTCGGTCAATCTCTTTCGATCTCCTCGTGCTAAGACATGGACTAAATCATGAAGGAGATAACCAAGAGGAGTTGGAATGTCTGGATAATAGGTGATTGTGTTGTATGTTTGTGATTCTTCATCATCAAATTGTTGTTCTTTGAATGTAATTATTCCAATATTCTGTTTTTCAGATTTGGTTCCCTTGTTTATCAGATTATACAATACCATGGCCTGTTGGTGTCCAGGTTCAAGTTTAAGCAGGCTTTTCAGAGTTCTCTCAGCTGTATCATATTTTCCAGAAATGCATTGAGTTCTTGCTAAGTCCCACCACAGCTCTTTCTTATTCCCACCCAAATCGATTGCATTTTGATAGGATGCCGCAGCTGCGTCATATCGACCTTCAAAGAGCTGAAGATTTCCCAAACGAATAGTTGCTTCCATATCATTTGGATTCCATTCAAAGAGCTTGTTGATTGACACCTGAGCCTTTTCATATTCAGCTCCTTGAATTAGGAGATCTATCAGTAAATAGATATCCTCCTCGAGTTTACGTTCTGTTCTGAGAACATCATTGATTAGAGAATACTCAGGTCTGTTAAGATTCTGATATGCAATTTGCAGATTTTTCCATTTAGTATGATCGTAAGGTTTCAATCTTGTGGCTTCTCTAAATGCTTTTAGACCACCTTTTCTATCATTCTCCGTCATTAATGCAACTGCATAGAAATGCCAAGATTCTGAATCATCATTCTTAATCTCAAGAGCACGTTCAAATTGTTTAATCGCTTCTCCTGAATTATTCAATTTCAAGTAGCAATCGCCGTACATCATTAATAGACTATGATGCACTTTCTTAGCTTGTTCTTGAGAATAAGAAATTAATCCGATTTTGACTCCAGAGTCTTCCTTTAGAGATTGCTCTAGGAGATTTACAGCTTTCTGAAATGCTTGAATCGCCTCATGATATCTACGAGAGTTGTATAGAAGTTCTCCAAGAAGTCCATGAGCAGTAGGAGAATTAGGATTCTTTCTTGCTTCTTCTTGAGCGGCTTCTATGGATGGACGAAACTCCCGTGACATTAGATTGTACCCTCCAGATTGTTCATCTAAATCATGGTATACTCCATGCTTAATATACTCTGGCTCTATTTAACTCAGATTTCAGACCAACCTTTAAAGGTAGGAAATCTGGGTTTCGAATAAACGAGTAGAAACATGGGAGATGGATATTGACTCTAGAAACAGTCAAAGTCGAGCTTATAGGGTGCGGCGCAGCAGGAAAGACGCCAATTGCTACACGCCTATCAACAGGTGCATTTATTGAGAGTCTTATGACTGTTAGATTTAATGTAGAAACTTGGTCAGTTTCAAAAAGTGGAAGTGATGGACTCATCAAGGCTGCACTCTTTGATTTTGGAGGACAAGAACAATTCAGATTCTTTCAAGGTAGTTTAATGAAAGGTGCTCATGTTGCCTTACTTTGTGTAGATGTAACTCGTTTTATGTCACTTTTAGAATTAGATGAATGGTTACCCCTAATTGAACACATCCCCAAAAAACAATGGCTATTAATCGCAAACAAAATCGATGAAGGTGGAATTGTAACAGAAGCAGTCATCAAAGAGAAATCGGATGAATTAGGAGTTCCATATGTAATGGTCAGTGCTAAAACTGGAGAGAATTTCGACCTCTTACAGGATATTCTGTCAAAACTCATCATCTGATGAATCTCCACTAACTACGTTCTTTAAGAAGCTGCGACTACTTTTGCATACATTGAGAGAAAAAAACACTAGAAATATTCCGTTTAGTTGGATTTGTAAGAGCCAAGTATTGAAGGAATTTCTGACTACTAACCATGAAATCTTTGTTGCAGACTTTGCCGCTGGAGAGAATGATGAGGTTCCATATTTCTTTCATAACATTCTAAATACATGTTTAGAATTACCCAGGGAGATATCAATCACTGTCTATTGTACTGATCTACATACATTAAGAATCGAGAGTCTATTCGATAAATTGTATGAGGAAAAATTACTTCGAAGTACACGAGTTGTTCTGACGAAATTTGAGTCAATGATAGAGGATGCAGTATTTCCTGAAGTTCAAGTTGAACAACTAAGAGAACCTTCGAATGAGAGGACCTTGATCGATGAAACTGTGCTTACAGAGAATATTATTCCAAAGTCATGCTTCGATATTGGAATCTTGAACAATGATGTTGTTGGATATATTCACGAGTACTACAAAGAGTACACTGATGCATATTGTAGTATAGATGGTATAAAGCAAGTAATGAAGGAGTCATCTCTTCTGATAGTCACTCAACCGTGTCTTCTCTATCCTATTGACAATATCCAAGTTCTAGAACAACATGGATTTCATTTAGTGGAAGGATTTGACATAGCGACCTCATCTGGAGAAACCACTCTAGTCGATAGGGCAACCGATCATAGGACTATGAGTAGGCTCAACCATTATACGGTTCTTATTTTTAAGCTTTAAATCATATGGCGATGACTATTCTTTTGTACTTCCAGTAATTCTGAATGAGGGAAGTTTCATGGGAGGCACAATTGAATCACTTGTTCTAGGGGTGCTATATTTCCCAATGAGATCAATTTCTCCAAAGAATCGCGGTGCGGCGTCAGTGTATCGAAGTGTTCTGAGGGGGTATTGAATTTCTCCATTCCTAATGAACCATGCACCATCTCGAGTTAATCCAGTATACATGCCATTAGTTGGATCTACAGCATTCTGATAATGGAAATGGGTCACTAATATTCCATTCTTTGTTTCACTAATCATCTCCTCAATATTTGATCTACCTTCCCGAACTACTTGATGCTGAGGCAATGGCACAGAACTGAGAGATGACGCTTGGTGTCCTGTACTTTCGACTCCATCTTTACCTGCTGTTAGAGTATCATATGCTATGTTCTTGACTACTCCATCATGAACAAGATCCAATCGCGCCTTGGGGTAACCTTCTGCATCAAATCTTGCAGGTCGAGCAAATCTTTCATCAAGAGCATCATCCCATAGACTATATTTCTCGGAGAATACTTTCTCTCCTATTCTATCCCTTAAGAAGCTCAGATAGTCTTGGTAGGCTTGTGCACTAAATGCATAATATCCGAGAAATAACCCAAATCCACCAACTGCTGCAGGCTCAAGAACAACCTCATAATCACCTGGTTCAATCACTTTCATTCCACAGCCATCTGCTGCCTTTTGTGCAGCAATTTTAGATACATTCTCAATCTGAAGGTGATCAAACCCTCTTCTAATGTCTTGACACCACCCAGCAGTTTCTTCCTTATCATCTTCTGCAAGAATGGTGAGATTCACATTTGCTCTTGTTCCTGCATCATATGCTTCCACACCTAGACTATTGACAATCACTCTTTCAACGGCACTATTGGATATTGCACCAGCTACAGCCTTTATTCTTGGATCAACATCGTGCGCAGTGGAGATGATTTGTTCTGAAT
>JAEORG010000111.1 GCA_016841005.1 Candidatus Thorarchaeota archaeon
GCCCCCAGGTCCCATACCTTGTTTCTAGCTGATTCCTAGCGGGATATCGTTAGCAATTCCCATCAAGAAAGTCGATTTGATATTCTCAATTGATGCTTTCACTGATTCAGTGATTTCACTCTTATACAACTCAGCATCTGAGTCCCCTGGCATAACAGAAACAGCTTCATCATTAATGCAGTTGTGGGCATCTGCTATTGAGATATTCCTAATCGCAGGTATTTCTGTTCTTATTCTTTGAATTGCTTCTCTGCCAATTTCTAGTGCAATATCATCCGTATATTCAGGAGCACTTGTTGATATCAACAAGGCATCATCATGCGAGTACATCGCCCAGATTTTGAACTTGCCACTATCTACCCAATGGGGACCCGCAAGTTTCTCATCAACATCGATATCAGAGATTAATCTGTCAATTTCTGCCATCACTCTTGGATAATCCAGCTTGTCTGTCAGGTTCTGATGATGGGTACAAGTACCATGCAAAACAAATGATTGAACCCCGTACTTCTCTTTAATGTGCATCATAATCTCGTATGGAAGACCACTACTACCGAGGTCTCTAAAAGGCCCAGGATGAATGTAGAGAACAACGCCAACTGCAGCAAGGTTTTGTTCAGATTTGAATGCAATGACATCTATCGGAATATCTTGTGATGTAGCAATCTGTCGAATGAGTTTCTCAACTGGCTCGGGATTTTCCATACGGTACTCGTAACCGAACGCTCTAAGGAGTTCAGGACCGTTGAGACCAAGGTCTCTTTCAAATGGTTTACTTACAGCTTGAAAGATGTAATAAACAGCTAGTGTGAATACAAATGTTGACCCTGCTCCAATGATTATCCATGTTGCTGGTAACATTGGTATAAGCGAAAATACTGGAATAATCGCCATCAATGAATACCAAAAGAATACGGGGATCATCGCTGCAAAGAACGTTCGGAATGAACTGTGATCACTCAATCCAGTAAGAAGGAATGCAAAGAACACGTATGCAACACTTAATCCGAGCATTAACAATCTATTCTCGAAGAACACTAATCCCGATAGGAGATCGATGAGACCACCAAGAATTCCTATTATCACCCAAAATACGACCCCAAATTGCGCTGCTCCAGCTGTTCTTCTGGCATCAAGTGGAGAGTCTTTCTTTCGAATTATTGTATACATCAACAATGTTCCAATTAACATTGATAATCCATAAACAAGAGTGTATGCTAGGAAGGTGATAATGAACGAATCAAATGAATTCTTCACAGACTGAAATATGCTCAACGAAAATGAGAGAATCAACATGCTGACTACTAGATTGAGTATTATTCTCCTGAATGTGGGAAGTTGCCATACTTTTGAGTATAACCTCACCGTTTCCTTTACTTTGGCCTTCTCACCCATCTAGTACACCCTGCTAATAGTAAACCACCTCTCTAATTTTCTTATCAAGGTTCCTTTACAAACCAAAAGAGCACAAATAGGTATACTTATATCGCATTCGATATCACATTCGATAATCACATTCGATATTGGTGAAGACTATGTGCTCGAAACGTACTGACCCGCCTTGTGAAGAACCTATGCCCCATTCAGTACCACGTGGTTTTCTGCGAGTTCTCATCATGAGTTTATTACGAGATGAAGAGCTGACTGGTTCAGAGATTATGGACATCTTTGAGGAGCGAAGCGAAGGGAGGTGGAAACCAAGTCCAGGATCTATCTACCCGCTCCTAGAGTCTCTAAAAGATGATGGCTTAATCGAGATAGTTAGCGAAATAGGTCGTAGTAAGAAATATCGAATCACCAAGGAAGGTTCAGAGCATTTCAAAATGATGCATCGAAGAAGGCGCGAGATGGATCATAAAACTAGACTAAGCCGCATGTTATGGCTTCATCTACTCCCTCTTACTGAACAAGTTCACTTTCACCTGAATGGGATTCTAGCAGGTGCTGAGTTTCTTGAAGAATCTATAGAACAGATGAATGACTCTGATAAACAAAAAACAGTGAGTCAAATTGACTTGCTAATCAAAAAACTAACCAAACTTAAGATTTCAATACAAACTGAGGAA
>JAEORG010000112.1 GCA_016841005.1 Candidatus Thorarchaeota archaeon
AATACTTCCACAGTTGCTTCTCATATTTTCTATTGCTTCTCTTGGTGAGAGCCTTGTTTCTTCTCAAGGCTACTATCATTATACTCGGCATCGAAGAAATGGTCCATTCGTGAGAAATGTTCCCCTCTGGATAGTTTTCCTTTGGGTCTTTTTCATACAAAGCAGTCTGCTCGTTTCTATAGCTCTTGGTTATACCGGTTTTCAAGCTGCTATGATGTCAGGTATGATTGCATGTGCTATTGATTTTCTGTTGCTTGAACCTCTGCTAAGCCGATATATGGAGCTTTGGCGATGGACCCCGATGAAAAGAGGTTATTTCTACTTCATCCCTGCAAGGCTGAATCGGTTTACAGCTCCACCTGGGAATTACATTACTTGGATACTCTTCCCTATAATTGCCAATAGTTTTCTAATGCTTCTGATGCTTCCATTCTAAACCCTTTCGCGAGAATCGGAGGAACCATTGGTGATGTTGATGATGGTTCCTCCACCATTCCACCCTGCCAACAGGAGAAGAATCATTAATTTACTAGGTTGGACATCTGAGTGCTGTGGTTTATGATGAGTAAGTACAGCACGACATTTTCAAAGATACTCGGAGCACGGGAGGTGCTTAACGGTATTGCACACAAGACACGCTTGGATCATACATCAACTTTCAGCAGAATCACTCAGGGTGATGTGTTCCTAAAACTGGAGAACCTGCAGAAAACGGGTTCTTTCAAAGTTCGTGGCGCGACATACGCAATGTCACAAATGACAGAATCTGAAAAGAAAGCAGGAGTAATTGCTGCATCAGCCGGTAACCACGCGCAAGGAGTGGCGTACGCCGCCTCGAGGCTTGGCATAAAATCCACAATTGTGATGCCGGCTTTTTCACCTGTTGCCAAGATTCAAGCTACTGAAGGCTATGGTGCTAATGTCATACTCTATGGTGAAGCCTTTGATGACGCGCTTGCGCATGCTAAAGAGACCTCGGAGAAGACAGGAGCAACATTCCTACACCCATTCAATGATGAAAACGTGATTGCAGGGCAAGGAACAATTGGACTTGAAATCCTTGATGAATGCCCAAGTGTTGATGTGATTACAGTTCCAATTGGTGGAGGCGGTCTGATTTCAGGCATATCCATTGCAGTGAAAGAACAGCGTCCTGAGGTTGAGGTATATGGCGCAGAAGCTGCCAGCGCAGCCTCAATGCAAGCGTCCCTAGAGGCCGGAAAAATCATCAGAGTGGAAAACCTGGACACCGTGGCAGATGGTATAGCTGTCAAGACACCTGGCAATTTAACATTTAAAATATGCAAAGATTTGTTGTCAGGAGTCGTGACTGTAGAGGAATTAGAGGTTACAAGAACACTCTTTATGCTGCTTGAGCGAGCCAAGTTAGTCGTAGAACCCGCAGGAACAGTTGGGCTTGCAGCACTTCAACATGGCAAGATTGACATCAAAGGTAAGACAGCAGTAGCTATCCTCTCTGGCGGTAACATCGATATGTCCCTCCTCTCAAGAATTGTTGAAAAGGAACTATTCAGACTAGGCCGCTCTATTAGAGTCAGGGGCTCAATCCTGGATAGAGTTGGAAGTATGAATAGAGTACTGAGCATTGTAGCTGAATCTGGTGTAAGTGTCATTGAACTCAATCAAGACCGTTTTGATCCTGATATCCCACCAAATCGAGCTGAGCTTGAGATGATTCTTGAAGTTCCTGACGAAAAAGCTGTCAAGAAGATGTTGAAACTACTTGAGAAACAAGGTCTTCACTTTGAAGTATACGAAGACTGATAAAAGGCCACTCGAAAGTGGTACATATTGTACCAAATAAGGGACTAAATAAAAGCGATAGACATATCCACCTTATTCAACACAACAGGAGTTTCAATAACTTGGACAGCAACTGATGAGAATAGAGACACCTACATGATTCAAAGAAATGGCAGCATTATCGATAGTGGTCAATGGAATAGTACCGAGATCATTGTTAGCCTAGATGGTCTCTCTGTCGGATGATATAGTTATACGTGCATAGTGGAGGATGTTCGGAGCAATACCGAGTATGATACTGTCTTTGTAAGTGTAACACCATTTGAATATAGTCCTGAGGAAATCCCTGCAATTTTGGTTTCTTTCGGTTCAGTTGTAATAATAGTCTTGGTTGCTGCTTTAGTTGTCAAATCTCGCAGACAGATCGGAAGAGAGGGGCTTCCCAGCTTGGTGTTTCATAAATACTAGATTAATGGTATACTTGAAATCACAACAATCGCTAGCATAAACGCACTAAGAATAATGGCAGGCCATGTGTTCTGAAACTTGAGCGCAGTCCATGCAGTCAAGATAGTTGTCAGGAGCGATACGACCAGCGTCAACAAGAGGAGGAGCCCTAAAAGCACCATTTTTCCACCAATGAAACCCAATGCAGTTGTTCCAGAAACCACCATTACAGCTAAAAGACCTGAGACCGCAAACTTCGAAATGAAAGCAAAGATTACTGTCTTGATCTCTTTCTGTTTTCCTCCCCACTCTCTCTCGCTCATAAGCAGTCCACGTAGCCATGCTGCATCAACAATGAGATAGGGTATTGCAAAAGCCATGACTATCACTGTGTTAATACCTCGAATACCAACTGGCCATTTTATGAGTGCGATGAGAATCCATGGTTGCATTTGCTCTGGCAATCCAGTGATTCCTAGCCAGAAAAGAATCCAAAGGATGCATATACCCGCGATCAAGAAACCCTTTAGAAAGTCAATAAGGTGAGTCTTAAACGAGAGTCTTTGCACTGCCACAGATGCGAATGCTTTCTTGGTTGCTTCCTTCCCCATCAACACAAACATAACAGCAGTCAAAGAAATTGTAGATATAATAAAGAAAAGAAGGAGGCCTGTTGCAAACATCGAGCTAGGCCAAGCAATGCCCAAATTTTCAAGGTGGAAACCTATTGCTGTCGTAGCAGTGAATATTGTTATCATGACTGCTCCAAGAATTGAGCTAATAGCAAATGTCTTCTTATAACTGAAAGCCGGAGTTTCAAGAGGTATTCTTCTTGGCTTCATCTTTTCAGGAACAAAGCTATACACGAGTAACATAAGCGGGACAACACTTACGAGAAGAAAGAATGCACCAGTGAAGGTTGCAATTACCTTATTGAAGTAGATTTGATTTGATGGATCAAGTGAGGCTTCTAACTGATATTCACCCTGCGTTCCTTCAATCAGCCAGGAAATTGCCTCACTGATAACCATTCCATCCAATGCCTCAAAGACATGGTCTGTGGGCGCCAGAGTTAAACGATATGCAGTATGGTTTTCAAATGAACCATAGGTCACACCTGCTACAGCACTCGAGTTTCCAGTCGCCTCTCTGAGAGCATTGATAGCATCTTCAGCGGTTATCATCTCGTCAAATTCGCCAATGGCTATCAGAAGATTTCCGGGAAAGTCAACATATTCCCCCAGATCCATCTGACCAATATCGCCTACAGCAGCATATGCCATGGGTGCAACAGGCATGTCTGCTAGCTCTATTGCTACACGGAAACCTAGAGAGTGCGAAAGAACACTATAATTTTGGCTATCAACACGGTCCCAATTGTCTTGAACATACTGAACAGCAGCGTATGCATCCTGCGCCATCTCCGCGTAATCTCCAAGCAAGAACGGCAGAGTAGAATCTCCATGTCCTTCGAGGTCAACCGATACGACAGTGAAGTTGCGTCGGGCTAACTCAATATTGAAAGCATACATGCCATCCTTTGAACCAGCTAATCCATGAAGTGTGAGAACTATGGGCATCTGACTAAGTCTGATTCCAACACGTGGTTGGTATACTAAGAAATCAACAGGTCTTCCGGGAGTTCGCTCTATTGTAACCCTATCAACACTCAGCTCCCCCATTCCTCTATCTACAGTCCATGAAAGGTAAAATGAGGATGCTATCAGAATAGATAGTATGAATATTGTGAAGTAGAGTGGGTCCCGTTTCATTAAACTCACCGTTGATTATCATTTAGCAAATTTCTGTTTGACATAAAGGTAACGATTTGGTCCTTTAAAGGTTGTAAGAAGTAATTCGAATTGCAATGCTCTGCGAATCTCCCTAATAGCTAATCCCCAACTTTTTAGACAGTTTATCGAGCATGTCTTTAGTCATAGCAGCCAGGTCATACTCTGGCTCCCATCCCCATTCCTCACGTGCTGCACTATCATCAAGTGAAGCAGGCCAAGACTCAGCGATTGCTTGTCTAAAGTCAGGAGCATAGTTAATCTCGAACTCTGGGATATGCTTCTTGATCTCTGCTGCAAGCTCCTCTGGAGCAAAGGACATAGCTGTGATATTGAAACTTCGGTGTTTCAACTTGCTTGCATCTGCTTCCATAAGGTCGATGGTGCATTTTATGCAATCGTTCATGTGCATCATGGGAAGGTAGGTTCCTTTATCGAGGAATGATGTGTATCTCTTGTTCTTGAGAGCCTCGTAAAAGATCTCAACAGCATAATCTGTTGTGCCACCGCCTGGGAGTGCTTCAGAACTGATAATGCCCGGATACCTCAATGAACGAAAATCAACTCCATAGCGCTTTGTATAATATTCTCCCCACAGCTCAATGAAGACTTTTGTAACTCCGTATGCACTCGTTGGACGCATTATGACATCGTTTGGAGTGTTATGCCGTGGTGTGTTTGGGCCAAAAGCAGCAATTGAACTTGGAATCATCACTTGGTCTAATTCGAGTATCCGTGTTGCTTCAAGTATGTTATAAGCTCCCTCAACATTCGTGCTAAATGCCAATTGAGGATTCTTCTCACCGACGCCAGAGAGGACTGATGCATTGTGGATAATGATATTGATGTCATTATCAACAAGCATTGAGTGGATTTGGTTCACATCAAGAATATCGAGATGTAGGTAGGGTCCATCTTCTGTAAGAATCTTCGGTGGTTTCTTTCTTCCAGATGCTATGACATTGTCGCCGCCATATTTCTTCCTTAGAGCTCCAACCAGCTCGGTACCAATTTGTCCATATGAACCAGTCACTAGGATTCTCTTCATGATGCCTCAGTCCTCGTTACTCTGTTATGGAGAGGAGGCCAAAATTGCCCCGTTTTAAAGTTTCACTTTCATCCAGTTGAAACAAAATGAGTCCTGAAAAAGATATCATTCCGCTTCAGAGTATGAAATTGCAATATTGTGGTAGCTTCGTTCCAGTTCTAAAGGTAGATTGATATCAAAATGACATCAATAATGAATTGGAGGTTGTCAGAGGGAAAATATATGCGTAGGTTGATATCTGCTGTATCGCTTCTTTTGCTATTACAAGCTTTGGCATTATGTATCAACATCGAATCAGTATCATCAGAAAACGCAAGCACCAATCGCGTTGACATCTTTCACCCTACGCAAGATGTCGCAGGATTTTCCCTAAGATGGACCTCAAATTGGAATTCAACACCTCAATCAGTAGATAATGATACGGTTATTATCGGAGACCACATCATCCTGAATGCAACCTTCAGCAGTGAATTACTTGGAATGAATATAACAATGTCAGAGTTGCGGCTGACGCATAGTCTGGGTAGCACTTTCACTGCAAAGACAAATGGTAATTGTATCTGCCTTGACACTTACTATGTAAATAGAATGAACATGACATATGATATTTCAGCCATTGGATATAATGAAGTAAATGAATCTATAGAATTCTCGAGAAAATCTATAACTCTCTGTAACTTCTTTGCTCCAAAGCTCACGCTGCACACTCCCATGGAGCTGCCTGAGGATTATCGCACTTTGAATATCTCATGGTATTGTACAGACCTGAATGTGGGTGAAATGAATTTTTTTGATGTTTGGATTAGTAGTAATGGTGGCGAATCGTACATGCTCCTTGCAAGGAATCTAACAGTTTTTTCATTCATGTGGAACTCAACAGGATTTCTCGAACTTGATTATTACATCAGAGTACGTGCATACAGCCATGACATTTCATTTCAGGAATTGATCACTGTTCCAGATGATTACTGGCCTGGAGATTATACTGATGAAGTTACACAGCATGCTGCAGGGTTCACACCTACGACAGGTCCACCCAATGGAATTCCTACTCTAAGTCATCCAGATAACATACATTATACTGAAGGTACAACCGGTCATTCAATAATTTGGGAGGTATATAGTGAATATCCAGTTTCATATAACGTATGGAGAAATTCTACACTACTGTTCAGCTCAGTATGGAATGGTGGCTCAATCGTTGTATCTGTTGACGGTCTTAGTACAGGTGTCTATGAATTTCGTCTAAATCTTGTTCGCTATGATGATGATATTGTGATGGTATTTGTAGGAGAAAGGAGCTCAACATCACTTCCCGACCTAATGTCGATTTCAGTTTTATTTGTTGGATTTAGTTCTACCATGATTATTCTTGTTTCAGTCATACTGATTATTAGGCATAAACGACGGATTGCAGTATTTGATTGATAATTACTGGTCTATGAATCGAGAAGATAATTCGGTAAGAACAAAGGATGCGCCAAACTTCTACCTTTTATTATGCAAATTAGGGAATATACACAATACTTCGGTGGATATAGGAGATACGTCTGGTGTATATAAAGCAAAGAGATCTATCAATTGTGATGATTACAATTTCATTGTCATGCATGCTGCTGATTGGAGCCACATTGCCTTTGGCTGCTGAAGGCAATATTGTGAAGAGCTATGAGCTCGCATTAGTTTCGAGTTATACAACATATATTGGAGGCAGTGGTGGTGAGGATGCTACTAAGGTGGCATTTGATAACGAGGGAAACACCATCCTAATTGGTCAGACCCCCTCTGAAGACTTTCCTGTAA
>JAEORG010000113.1 GCA_016841005.1 Candidatus Thorarchaeota archaeon
CTGCTAAGCTAAGCTTATAAGGAATAATTAATTATTGTTAAGAAAGGTGAATCAAATGCCATACAAGTGTTGTGGGATCCGATTTAGTCAGATGATGAAAAAGAAAGTGGTTGATTCTACAGGGAAAGATATTGGAACAGTGAACGACTTCATTGTTTCATATACACCTAATAGTGTAGCTCTGAAATCAATTGTTTTAGGGGGAGGTAGGCTTGAGGAATTCTTAGAATCAGTAGGTTTACGACCAGATATTGATCCGGTTTTCCAGCTAGATTGTATTTCTCAAATTCAAGAAGAAATAATTTTGATTACTGAAGGAAATAGTCTAAAGACTACGCATGATAAAGGGACTATCGACGAGGGCGATATGCGTCTGTCAAAATTTTCCAAACTCCCCATAAAAGATACTGACGGAATGAAGGTGGGGAATGTTATTGACGTGTGGTTTGACCTCAATGGCGAACCATGGCTTGTTGCTGGTGGTGGTTCGGTTGAGGAAGTTTTGGAACGAATAGGTGTACAACCTGATATAGACCTCTTAATTCCTATGGAGTTCATTGACACTATTTCCAAGGATGAAGTGAGGTTGAAGTACACTAAGTTCCAGCTGGAGTCAACTTGTGAGGATGAATATGATAAATACAAACGTGAAGCATCTTCACAACACGAACCTGGTGACTATCGGTACGCTGCGCTACGGTTCAGTCCTAAAGGTCAAGGTCAAATGTAACCAAGGAAATCCCCTTCTATTGGGGATTTTCTCCTCACAAACAGTGATATCAGTTCGGGTTACATTTCTTTCTCAAATAGCTACAATTTACCTTTATATCAAAATACGCATTGCCATTTGAATGCGTGAGTTCATTGAGTTTAGAGATTTGTCTTCTAATTGTAGATGATGACAGGGATTTACTGAAGATTGTTGAGAATCACCTACTAAAAAGATACCCAGAGATTGATGTAGTAGTTGCTGAATCAGCTCAAGAAGCACTAAGAGTTATAGAAGAAAGTGATGTTGATGCAATTGTCAGTGATTACTATCTTGGTCCAAATAATATGAACGGCCTTGAGCTTCTAGAATGGCTTAGGAACTCTGGTAATTCTACTCCTTTTGTGATGTTCACTGGTCAAGGGAGAGAAGAGGTAGCTATCAGATCTCTTAATTTAGGAGCAGATTTCTACCTGAAAAAAGACGAAATGGATTTTCAAAGCCTCTTTACAGAGCTAATTAATCAAGTAAGACAAGCTGTATCATTAAGACGAATGGAAAGGGCTCTGAAACATAGTGAATCAAGATTCCGTACAATCTTCGAAGAAGCCCCAATAGGAGTTGTTCAGGTCAAACCGGATGGATTGATAGTAGATGCTAATCAAACGATTGTTAGCATGTTAGACTTTTCTAAGGATGAACTCAAAACTATGAACATCTCATCACTGATGAAACCTTCAGGAGAGGATCACGACAGGAATTCAGTATTAGAGATGATTGCGGGTTTCAAAGAACCTAGTATAGTTGAAGGTATTATCACCTCAAAAGAGGGGAATGAAATTTCGGCGCATATGAGAGTCTCAACAGTCGATACAAGAGAACAATCCCATTTTGCAATCATTATGATTGAGGATGTTAGTAGACAGAAAGCGAATGAAGCAGCATTGAGAAAAGTGGAGAATGATCTCATCGCAAGTGAGGAACAATATCAGGATACTTTGAATTCAATGAGTGATGCAATTCATGTAATTGATAGAGATTTCGAAATCGAGCTACTAAATCCTGCTTTTACAAAATGGGTCGTAGAACTCGGATTGGACACTAAAGTAATTGGGAAGAACTTGTTTGATGCATTTCCGTTTCTGGAAGAAAGAGTAAGAGATGAATATGAACAAGTCTTCAAGTCAGGTACAACATTGATTACTAATGAATTAACCATAGTGGATGGGCGAGAAATTATTACTGAAACCCATAAGATTCCAATTTCATCCGGGGGTAGAGTATCTCAAATAATCACAGTAATACAGGATATAACTGAGAAAAAGCATACAGAAAATACCTTTAGGTTCACTCAATTTGCTATTGATCACTCTTCCGATGCAGCATTTTGGATGGGTGCTGATGCGAAATTCATCTATGTCAATGAATCAGCATGTAAGATACTGGGCTATTCAAAGGATGAACTACTTAGCATGACTGTACATGATATAGATCCTCTTTTTCCTAAAGAAGTATGGAAAGAACATTGGGCAGAGCTAAAGGAAAAACGCTTCATGACAATTGAATCTCAACATCGTGCTAAATCAGGAACAATCATTCCTATTGAATTGAAACTGAATTTTATTGAATTTGATGGGAAGGAATATAATTGTGCTTTTTCGACAGATATCACACAAAGGCGGGTAGTCGAAGAAAAGATTGAGGAGAATCGTGGATTTCTCAGTCGGGTCATTGAATCTCTTACACATCCGTTCTATGTAATTGATGCAAATGACTATTCCATCCTATTGGCAAATAACGCAGCAAGGATTGGTCCTCTATCTACCGCAACCAAGTGCCATGTTTTAACTCATGGTGATCCTGAGCCTTGTCAAGGAGTACACCACGTTTGTCCTTTGGAGGAGGTAAAGAGAACACGAAAACCCACCGTTGTTGAACATGTACATTATGATATCACTGGAATCCCGAGAACATTTCAGGTTCATGGATTTCCCATACTAGATCGTTCTGGTAACGTAATCCAGATGATTGAATATAATCTTGATATATCAGAACGCCGTGATGCTTTACAACAATTGAAAGCACAAAAAGAGGAACTTAGTCGATTCGCACATAATATGAGTCATGACTTAAGCAACTATTTGTTGAAAATAGATGGTGTCACTTCTGAGCTTGAAATGGATTCCGAAAATTGCAACACGGATCAAATTCGTAAACTAATACAAGAGATGAAAGATTTACTTCAGCATTCTGTCATGTTGGCTGATGCTGGACTAGTAATAGAGAAGAAAGAGATCATAGATCTAGGTGACATAATTTCCCAACTTGCAAAAAGCCACATTCCCGATGGAATAGAATTCCATCTAACTTCACTACCATTAATACGAGCGGATTCAACTAAGTTATCTCAAGTCATTCATAATCTATTTGATAATGCTGTAAAACATGGGAATCCTTCGAAGATTGAAGTTTCAAGTCGCGAGTGTGATGACAAAATTACAATCGTCATTTCAAATAATGGTCTTCCTTTCCCCGAAGATATTCGTAAACGATTAAACACCGGAAAAATAATCATTGACGAAAAATCTCGCGGTTTTGGGCTGGATATTGTTAGACGAATTGTTAATGCACATGGGTGGTCCATAGAGCTACTTGATGAACCACAAACAGCACTCGCAATCAACATTCCAAGAAGCGAGATTGTTTAGTTCGATCAGTCCACGTCGATTATTTCGGATATTACCGCAATATATAAATAATTAGAAAGAGAAAACAAGACTAAGTTGTAAAATCAACCAACCTTTCCGGAATGTGGATGCATGAGTACTGTAGACTCTTTGACTTATGATGAGATGTTGAGAGCATATCGAAACAATATACGATGGCTAGGTCTTTCTGATTCTGAACGAAATGTTATGGCATTGCTTCTTACCGAACAGCAGTGGAGTGGAAATCCATTATCTCCCGAAGAGATCTCAAACATGACTGGATTAGCTAGAAGCAGTATCAGTGCAATAACATCCAAACTTGTTGGATTAGGTCTGATTGAAAGTGTAATTGATTATACATCCGACACACGTGGTCGGCGAAAAACGCTGTACTCTGTCACACGTGGACTAGCTGGTTTAGTTATGTTTGGAATTCGGAGAATTGTTGTTCAACTACAAGATATTGTTAGTGAATTGAAAGTTGCAACCCATTCTGCATCGGATGTTCCAGATTCTCTAAAGATAGTAGAGAAATCAATGAATGAGGCAGTCCATTTTCTTAAGTTTCTAACAAAATGCTCTGATCAATTAATAGCTGATACATCACAATATGATACAGCATAGGTCATTTATTATTTAATCGTATAATTTCCTCAATAATTAGAATTACAGTTTTAACAGTTATTTCGGAAATACCCGTAATAATTATATGCATTATTACCGTAGTTTATAGTTGGCCAAAACTAACGATTTTGGTCAAAACATAATTCGAATATCTAATACAAAGGGGCGCTGTTAATTGGCAAAGGAAAATTGTTGGCAAATGAAGAGTTGTGGTAGAGAACCTGGTGGGGTAAATGCTGCAGATCTAGGTGTTTGTGTTGCCGCGACTGAGGTTACTGTAAATGGGCAAAATGATGGGGAAAATGGTGGTAGAGTTTGTTGGGCAGTTGCAGGTACTTTGTGTGGTGGAGAAGTTCAAGGCGAATTCGCCATCAAGATGGATAACTGCATCATGTGCGATGTCTATCATACAGTTTCCAAAGAAGAAGACAACTTCGTAATGTATCCCGATACACTCCAACGTAACAATTGCTGGGAATTTATGCAATGCGGTCGAGAAACCGGAGGTTCCAAGGCAGCTGAGTTAGGTGTTTGTCCAGCTTCAACTGAAGCAAATCTGAACTCGTTAAACACTGGAACGAATGGGGGTAGAATATGTTGGGCTGTAGCAGGAACCTTGTGTGGAGGTAAAGTCCAAGCAGAGTTCGCAACAAAATTCGCAAATTGTGTAACCTGTGCTTTTTACAGTAAAGTCCTCAATGAAGAGGCAAATTTCGTGATGCACCCTGACGAAGTATAAAGGTGATGAAAAATGAGTGCTAAAATAAAGAAACTTTCTGAAATACTAAAGAAACTTGAACAAGACAGTGAAGTTGATGGTAGTGCCTTGGTGAGTAATAGAGGTCAACTCATGGTTGCCGCTCTTCACAAGGATGTAGATGACAAAGCTGTATCTGCAATGGCTGCCGCTCTCGTGTCGATTGGAGCAAGGGTCGGATCTGCTTTGGGATCAGGCGATCCAAGGAATATCGTAATTGAAGGGGATTCAAAGACTGTCATAGTCCGCAATCTCTCAGATGTCGCTTTGATTGCCACAGCACCTAAAGAGGCAAAAATCGGACTAATCGACTTTGAGATGGAAAAGGCTATAGCTCAAATCAACGAAACCTTGTAGAACATAGAAACAATTGGGGGATTTTTCTAATTGGATTCTATATGGAGGCAAGAAAACTGTCGTTGAGCAAGTTGAAATCATATGATTTCAAAGTATATGTTACTGGTCCATTTCAAGCTGGTAAGACAACACTCATTCATGCACTTGACCCAGATGCGATTTCAATAGAGCGCGACATGAAAGAAGAACATAGAGGAGAAAAAAGCACAACTACAACAGGATTTGATCTTGGTCGAGTTATGTGGGTTCGAAGGGATGCAAGTAAAATCGGATTGATTATTCCTAAGAAGGAATTTCTCAAGGAAATTACTGAATATCCTGATTGGATAGCTAAAGAGATTGAACTGAGAGGTGTCCCTGGACAACTCCACTTCAAATTCGTACGTGATACAATGCGTATGAACACAGATGGTGTCTTGATGATTGTCGACTCATCAGATCCTGGAATGATTGGCGATGCTTGTGCAATTCTAGCGGAGTCTCGAGCATCTTTTGGGGACATTCCTATAGTCACAGTTGCGAACAAACAGGACCGTTCAGATGCTGTTCAACCAGCTGTTGTTGCAGATTGGTTGGGTATAGAACATGCAGTTGGAATGTCTGCAAAAAACAATGAATCATCATCTGATGCTCTGATTCTTCTGCTTAGACAATTAGAAATTATTTCCGGTGAGAATTCTGTTGGAAATGAGCTTTCTATAACCCAAGGAGTCAGTATATAGGAGATACTCATAATGGCTATAGAAGATTTGGTTATTCCTCCTGTTGCTCAAATTAGAAACCTCCTAAAAGACTTCGAGACAAAAGTTCCAGTTTGGGGTCTTATTGTCTTTACCGTTGATGGATATGTTCTCGCACATCAACACTGTAAAGATGAGATGCCTGAAAATTTGGAACTTGCATTTAGTAGTATGTCTGTAGGGCTCATCACAATATCTGAAGATTTCATTAGACTTGTCGATAGTGCGAAACTATTTAGACAAATTCTTGTAGATGCTGAGGACGAAAACAAAGAACCTGCATTTTCTATTTTTCTAAGACACGTTGCAGAGAATGTTATGCTTGCATGTATTTTTCCAAGCAACGTGAGAATAGGACTATTAGCATTCGAGCTCGAGATACTGGGGAATCAGATAGATGAAATAGTGAACCTTTGGGATATTAAATTACACAATAATACTGTAACATGAATGAGGGATGATATTGAGTGTTGGAAAACTGGAACTCTTAGGTCAAATCGTTGATGGGTTAGTAGAAGACCCAAAGAGAAGTATCACTGGCTGTGTGGTCACAAATGAAAGAGGAATGATTATTGCAGGTAGAACAAAAGATGGAGCATCGGACCAAACATTGGCCGCTATGATCTCACTTCTATCATCAACTGCAGAACGTGTGAACCGCAATCTAGGAGTAGGTTACCCAAAATTGACTTTGATTAAATCTTCAGGAGTGAAGATATCAGTTAGGGAGTTTACAGTCCGCAACAAACGGTTCCGATTAGGAGCAATGTTGAGTGAAACAAATAATGGTCGAAGATCCTTCATTAGAAGACGGATTTCTGATAGAAGGACAGAGACTACTTTGGAAAATGCAGTTCAGAATGTCCGAAATATTCTAGAGAGTAATTAGTTGAAATAATGATGTAAGAGGTGTTTGAGAAAATCCGGGGGATGTGGGATGTGTGTAAAGACTCCGATCAATTAAAACATTCTACATACGAGTGTTCAAGCGTATCGGAAGCAGATACTGATTTTACAGGCACTAAAAAGATAGATGATACCCACGATTCACTTAGGGATAGTACACAATTGAGATCTATAGTTGAGTCAACTCCCATGGGATTACACATGTACAAGCTGACTTTGGGGGATGATCTTGTTTTCATATATGCAAATCCTGCAGCAGATGCAACATTAGGATTAGACCATTCGAAATTTATTGGAAAACGAATTGAAGAAGCCTTTCCTTCGATTGTTGATACTGAAATACCAGATATATATCGAGAAGTTGCGAAAACTGGAGTTTCTTGGGGCACAGAATCTTTGGATTATGAAGATAATCAGATTAGTGGAACATTTGACATACGAGCTTTTCAAGTTTCTAGAGGAATTATGGCTGTATATTTTGTGGACGTCACAGAACGAAGAAAAATAGAAAACCAAGTTGCAGCTCAACGAGATTTTCTAAAAGGTGTTATTGATTCTTTGACCCATCCATTCTATATTATTGATGCAAGCGATTATTCAATAAAGATGTCAAATAAAGCTGCACGATTATCATTCCATACAGGACTACAGACTTGTTTTAGTTTAACACACAGAAGGGACATCCCATGCAATGGGATTTCTCATCCATGTCCCCTTGTTGAAATAAAGAAGACAGGCAAACCGGTGGTTGTTGAACATGAACATTATACTAGTGATGGACAGGTGAGATATCACCAAGTACATGGGTATCCGATATTTGACGAAGAAGGTAAAATTACACA
>JAEORG010000114.1 GCA_016841005.1 Candidatus Thorarchaeota archaeon
TCAGAATCATCCAGACAGAGAACACAGTAGAGTCTAGCACATCCCAGGCTATTCCCGATATGCCCATGTAAATGAAAAATCCTAGAGCGAGGATGAATAGTGTTGCAGCTAACCAGTTTAGCCATCTATATTCCTGCTCTGAGGACAATAATCAACACTCCAGGAGTTCTTCTATTAGACGATAGGTTCAATTGATAATAATTCGACTCAATAAAGCTTACTTGAACGGATTATAGTCAAAAATCTGGTTCATAGATATCTCATATTGTTTGTAAATCAAGAGGTTCTTTGAGATGGTATTGTTTCGTTTTCTTCTCCTTCGCTTCTCATAGAAACCTACTACACATAGAAGCGCAAGCAGTGATTCTCAACATATCATATGCTGCATATGCTCAGATTCTATATGCATTGAAACGAATTGCTATACAAGTGAGGTTTAGATAAGAGGTGAAAGAGAGTGGGTGAATTGTTTTCGATTGTGATCTTTGTGGCTTTCATGATGCTGCTTCTTGTTCTCGCATATGGAACTGGAGCACTTGACGAGTTATTCTATCATCCATGGAGAGGTTCGGGGACAGAGAGACCTCAGTCTCTAGATAGATATCAGGGTGTTAAGACACAGCAGCATGGCACCCACAATTTGGACTAGGTTGTGCTAGGAGAGGGGGCAGGGGAAGGAAATACTAGCCCGCCACCACCGCATTCCTTCCCCTATATCTCCGGAATATTTCAATTACAATGATTACTTCTGCAATAATTGCTATTGCTGAGATGGTGAACGTAGGAAAGAACCACACGGTAGCAGTTCGACTTATCTTAGTAGTCGTGGTTTGAGAAACTACAAAATCATTTCTAATACCAAACTCAACATAAGAATAGGAAGTGAATGAGTTTAATGCACCATCTACTTTCGAGAATTGGTATGTTGCATTTTGAACATTACTAACTCCAGAAGATAGATCAAAATGCAGTGACCACGCAGAGAGGTCTTCAAAAAATTCTGTAACAAATGAAGTATTATCAGGTATAATTACATTCTCAGTGAGATATTTGTAATGTGTCCAATTCCCTATAGGAAAAATGAGTATGGAAAAAATAGATCCAATGACTGGATCTGTGAACCCAATTTCAGTACCATTCGCATATGTAATATTAGTCTGAGCTGCAGGGGGAAAGCTCTCATGTGATTGGTATTCTGAGAGATCTTCGAGATATTCAACTGTTACAATGACATCTTCTGCATATGTGTCGATAACATTGTCGGTTCTATTCGTAGTTATTTCAATGGCATAAGGAATCGCGTCACCAACAGAAACACCCCAACTGAAGCCATATGTATCCTGTGCCGATACAAATACTGGACTCCATAAAATTGCTAGCGCAATAAGAGTGAATATGCGCTTATTCATCATTTCCCACCACAATACAATATTATTCAATGCAAGACAAATTAAATTCATGCATTGCTGTAAGACTAGAGTATCCGTGTAGTTTCCAGTAAATCTTCATTGTTGAGATTGTTCGCTCCTACAATCTTTACTATCAAACATAATTTCATTCACCAACAACATTTCTTCTCCTATACCTTCGTACAATCTCAATTACAACAATGACCTCTAGAATGATAGCTGCTGAGGATATGAGGATAGGAATAGTAATAGCAGGGTTAAGACGAGTGAACTGATAGGTTCTAATGGAAATGGTTGTGCCATTCCTAGAAGATTGAGTTAATTCATGTAAATTAGCAGTGGTAATTGCTCCATCGCTTTTTGAAAAGTGAAAGGTATTGCTAATCACATCCATCGTATCAAAATATTCAAAGGAGAGGGACCAAGAATTTGAATCTTCTTCAAACTTGTGAGCATAAGAGACAGATGGCAGAGGATTTGAAGGTTCCCAATTTTCAGCTACATACTGGTAGAGACTCCAATTCCCTACTGGATAAATAAAGAAAAGATGATCTATCAACGACCATTGATCAAAGAAACCGATACCAGTTCCATTTGCATAGGTAACGTTAACAATTGCACGGGGGGGATATACTTCAGGATTCAGATAGGAACTGAGGTCATCCAATTCTTCAACAGTAACTAGAAGGACTGTAGTAAGCGAGATATTTTCTGCACTGAAGCTTATACGAGTGAAATCAATTCGATATTGAAATTCATCACCAACAGAAACACCCCAGCTAAGGCCATACTGATTCTGGGCAGAACAAAGCGTAGGAGTTATGGCAAATAACAGAATTAGAAAAAGAACTCCAATACTTCTATTCATTACACCTACCACATTGCTCTTTCTTACACGCAAGACAAGTAAAAGCCCTTACTAAGCAAGCAGGGAGTTCAGAAATTTAGAACTACAAATACTGAGAATTTGGTTATTATTCTGTGGCAGGCACGTCTTCAGCTTGCGGCCTCTCGATTCCTAAAACTTCCCAATTAGGTTGGCTCTTTCTCTGCATGTACTGTAGATGGGTCGCCAAACCAAATTCATCAGGATCATGACCGAAAGATAATGCAAGAAGTTCAACAACATGCATTATATCAAAGTGATACTCTTTCTCGAAGTTCTTCTCGATTTCAACCTGACCAAGATCAAGTTGAAGCTCGCAGAATGGACATGGAGTCACTATGATATCCGCACCACCTGCAGCAAGCAGACTGTCGAACTTCTGCCTTGTGAAGTCCAGCGCAGTCTTTACATCTGCTGTCCTGACTGCTCCACCAGCTCCACAGCAGATGAGCTCATCCTTGTATGGAACATAAGTTGCACCAGAGGTCTCGCAGACCTCTCTAAAGATGTGTGGACGTTCAGAGTCGTCTTTCTTCTTGATTAATTTAGGCCGCATCCAATGACAGCCTGGATGTAATGCCATCCTAACATCGTCGAGTGGTCTTGTCACATGTTTACGTATATTATCTAGGCCTGCTTGTCGATAGAGGGCATCAACATAATGAGTGACCTCAATCGTACCTTTAAACTCACGATCAATTGCTGATAGGTTCTCATTTACAGCTGCGCGAAGCTCCTCGTCATGTTTAAGCTCGTGATTTGCGTCCCAGAGACTAGCAAAGCATCCATTGCAACCCGTTGTGATGTCAAGACCAGCTGCCTCAGCAATTGTCAAATTACGTGCTGCAATAGTAGCCCATGTCACTCTATCAAAAGAACCAAAGACTCCCGGAGCGGGACAACAAGAAGCCTTCTCCATATCTCGAAGTTCCATGCCAAGATCCTCAAAGACCAGATTAGCTGCCTTCTCAATGCTTGGATATCTGTGTGGTATGATGCATCCGAGGAAGTGGTAGTAGGTTTTCTTCGCCATTAATATCACTCCTTCTTCTCCTCTTCTTTCTCTTCGACAAGTTTGTCAAATCCGATCTTCTTGGCTATCTTCACAATCTCTTCAATAGCATCAGGATTACTACTAGCATTAGGTGGTCTTTGCGTTAGACCGACCTTCTGACGCAGCTTCTCCCAAGTTTCCCCACCTAATGGAACCGCATGACCGGTCTTCAATACATTCAATGCAACCTTCTGGTGAGGTTCAAGCATATAACCAGAGTGAACTGCAATAATTCTGATAGCCTTTATGACATCAGTGGGTCTAACATCCTGAGGACATCTGTCAGTGCATGTGTAACAAGTCGTGCAAAACCAGAGTTCAGGTGATGATATACACTGCTCCTTAAGACCAAGTAGGGCCTTGCGAATAATCCCGCGTACAAGGTAGTTTGTTCGAGCTCCAGCAGGACAACTACCACTGCAGGTTCCGCACTGATAGCAGCTCTGAATGTTTGGGCCACCAATTTTCTTAATCATGTCGACGAAGTCCTTGTCGACTTCATCAATATCGATTGGGCTTTTCTCTTCAGCACTGGTCAATTCTGCCACCGATTAGTATTTGGAGGCAGGAATTTCAGACTTAAATCCATTACCAATTGGCAACCATTTCAATTAACCATGTTAAGAAAGGTGGCTAACCTTTTCATTGAATGATGCGTACAGTAGATTGATGAAGTGCCCAAATCATTCAGATAGAATAGCCACTAAGACACTTGGTTACTGCGGGGAATGTGTGACCTTCGATGAGAAGTTGTTAACGCGTTCCTTGGATGCCCATTATAGCCTGCGTAAGAACAGTGGATTAGTGGAATCAATTCCCAATGATGGGAATCTCACATGCCAGGACTGTGGAAATCATTGCAAGCTAAAAGAGGGGGAGATAGGATTCTGCCATAATAGAACTGCAACAAAGAAAGAAGTCACCAGACGTTATGGCAAAGCTGTTCCTGTATCATGGTATTTTGACCCGCTACCAACTAACTGCGTTGCAGATTGGGTGTGTCCGGTAACAAAGTCGCACAACATTGATCTGGGACCGAATCGATTGAAGAATCTGGCTGTGTTCTACGGTTCATGTAATTCTGACTGCATATTCTGTCAAAATTCTAGTTATCAAGATATGATGAGATTAGGTTCCTCCTTGATGACACCTAAAGAATTAGCTAATGCAGCAGATGATAAGACTGCTTGTGTCTGTTATTTTGGGGGAGACCCTGCATGCAATCCAATCCATTCTCTTAAAACATCAGAGATACTCTATACCAAACATCAGACAAGGGTATGCTATGAAACGAACGGAAATATATCAGGAAAATGGCTTGATAAAATAGCAGGGATAGTGAGAGAGAGTGGGGGTACTATGAAATTTGACCTTAAAGCGATCTCTCCAAATCTATATCGAACTCTTACAGGAATCAAGAACAATACTGTCTTGAAGAATTTTAAGAAACTTGCTTCTTTGGGGAAAGACAGAGTCGGAGAATTCTTAGTTTCAAGCATACTACTTATTCCGGGATATATTGGACGTAAGGAAATTGAACTTCTCTGCAGCTTTATTTCAATATGCGATCCTACAATCCCTACTGCATTATTGGGATTCTATCCGCATCATCACATGAAAGATCTTCCAAGAACTAGCAGACAGCATGCATATGCAGCGCGTGAGATTGCAATAGACTGCGGTCTTGAGAATGTGAGAATTGGAAACGAGGGCCTGTTGTCAGTTGATTCATATATCTTTGAGTAGAATTTGAGAAGAATGATGACTCTATCCATAGCATGAAAAGGGATTACTTCACATTGTACCTGTCGAAAGCACCATTCTTATATCACGGTCATTTTCGCCGAGCGATAGAAAAGAAGGCTGCTAGAGGCCTCAAAAATGAACGGAAGCATAGAACGGGACCACATTGATACTGATAAGATGGATCCAGAATTTGTGGATGCGATAGTTGAAGCAGGAGCTGATAGAATTCGAACGTGTATCCAATGTGGGACATGTTCAAGTGTCTGTCCAAGTGGACGTCGTACTGCTTTTAGAACTCGTGAGTTGATGAGGAAGGCAGTCCTTGGTCTTAAGGAAGAAGTCCTTTCAAGCCCAGATCTCTGGTTGTGTTCAACCTGCTACACGTGTTTGGAGCGTTGTCCAAGACAGATAGAAACCACAGATGCTATCATCATGATGAGAAATATGGCTGTAGAGGAAGGCTACATGCTACCTCAACACAAGAACACCTCTCAACTACTACTTAGAACCGGCCATGCTGTACCAATCGATGAAAAGAACAAGGCGAAACGAAAGAAGCTTGGACTCGATGAGGTACCTCCGACAGTCCATGCAGATGAAAAAGCACTTGATGATGTCAAGAAGATAATGCGGAAAACAGGATTCAAGAAATTAATTGAAGGTCAAGAGGCGGAGAGTGAAGCATGATGACTGAAGCACAGACTATGAGTCTATTCCTTGGATGCGTCATGCCCAACCGCTTTCCGAATATTGAGAAGAGCTTGCGTGTAGTCATGCCAGAATTGGGAGTGAAATTAGAAGAACTCGATGGTGCGAGCTGCTGCCCAGCTCCAGGAGTAATTCGATCCTTCAGTGACCCGACGTGGTTAGCACTTGCATCTAGAAATCTAGCATTGGCTGAAAAGGCAGGGAATGACATCATAACTGGATGTAACGGATGTTATGGGACATTTAAGGAAGCAATCAATGCTGTGCACGAAAATCCAGAGCGTCTGAGAGAAGTCCAAAAAATCCTGAAAGATGTAGGACTCAAATACAACGCAACAACGGATGCTAAGCATATCATAGAGGTCATCTACGAGATTGGTCCTGAGAATATTAGAAAATTGATTAAACGACCGCTAAAAGACATAAAAGTAGCTGTTCACTATGGATGCCATCTTGTCAAACCCAGCAGACTTCGACCTTGGGAACAAAATCAACGTCACACATTCTTGGATGAATTAGTTGAAGCCACAGGTGCTCAGAGTGTGAATTACCGAGACAAAGACATCTGCTGCGGTGCTGGTGGCGGAGTTAGAGCTAGTAATGTTCCATTGTCCGTAGATATAGCAAAGGATAAGCTAGACAGTGTCCAAGAGGTTGAAGCTGATTGCATTCTGAATGCGTGTTCATTCTGCCATCTTCAATATGAGTCTGCACAAGAACAACTCAATAAAGAAGCAGGGGAGAAGAAGTATCAAATTCCTGTGATATATTTCACACAATTGCTTGGGTTGGCATTGGGTTTAGAACCTGAAGAATTAGGACTTGGTATGCATATTATATCAACCAAGCCCCTACTTGATAAAATTCTAGGATAGTTTCTTTGCCTGAAAGTATACAATCAATGAGAGAAATGCACTGGCTATTATTGCAGCGGCAACAAAGATGCTTAACCGCATATCCAATGCATCCGGTGCTGGAAGGGTATTTGTTCCAGTAGGTGTTGTACCGGTTGTGGTTGCTGTTGTGGAAATTCCTCCAGCTGAAAAAGGACTATCAGATCTATCGGATGATGTGTATATTCCATCTGTTGCTCTCACTTCGATGACAGAATCATTATGACTTAGAAATTCAGAGAAATCCCATATCAACCAGTGTGTATCTAATTCAGAGGCTAACAACTGGAAGGTAATACCTCCATCTGACGAGAATAGTACTTCGAAAGTAAGGACATCGTCTGAGTTTTCATCCCAAGCATTCCAGGTTATATTACCTTGGTGAGCCCAATTTTCACCACCGTTTGGAGTGAGTACCTGAACATGTGGAGCAAAGAAATTACCAATGAATACATTTGAATAGGATTCTGACAAAACCGTTCCGTTCAGAAGCCATGTTGTTACATTTACGGTACAGAACGCATTGTTCCCTAAGGCTCTGGTATCAATCTCGACTGTATTGTTCATGCCTTCAGCAGAGATTACACTTGGAATAGCTGTAGCATTTACAACAATAATTGTACCATTTACGTTATCTGCGGGGTTCCAAGTAGCATTGAGGATTACATGATCTCCTGAAAGCTCGATTCCTGATTGCACAGGATAACGAGTTTCATTGGATCTAGAATAGTATGTTAGAGTGAGGGTTGGCGTTTCTGCTGATGAAATAAAATCCCCTCTAAGTTCTGCATCATAGATAGGTGAGTAGTGTGAAAAATGTAGAGCAAGTAGAGGGAGGGCTAAGATGAAGATAAGAAGCACACTATACAATAATTTACGATTTATTAATGCGGAATATGGTGTCACTTGTTTGTATTTCATCACTGTATTAGTGATTTCTTTATTGATAGTTCTATTTTTAGAACTCAATCTGATTCCTCCGGAAAAGGTTGCTCTCTCCATATTCGCATAGCTTCATGCCAGAGGACAAAGCATACTGAGATCAAAAGAGCTAGTAGAATCAAAGAATACCAATCAAGAAATTGCCACAGCATCGTCGTGAGTGCAGCTGTTAGCGAAGTGTAGAAAGTTGCATACATTAAAAATCTCGGCACCATTACTCGGCCCTTACCAACAAAGAGCTTCAAAACACCAACCCGGACATCTCGTTTGATTGTATACTGTCCATGAACATCTTTGTCAACAAGTCCCATCTCTTTGAGTTTCTCAAGATGATGCATAGAAAGAGAAGGACTTGATAAGTCCGCTCCTCTTTGAATCTCTCTCGCAGTCATTGGCTCGGGATGTCTCAACATGTACCAATAGACACGAAGAGTCTTGCCTTTGAGTTCCCGTGAAAGTTCTTCCTCTGACGGTTCCTCATTTGGCAATTACCTACTCCTCCATCGATATCTACTGAATCTCTGATACCCTCTTACCTTTAACTCTGCTCATTATTTTATCGCTCAAAGAAATGTGTCCCCCAAGGCAACGCTAAAATAGTCGAGGGGAGAGCGCATGGTCAGCCAGATCGGGTAGCTTCCCGGTTTTCGCTCCGAAATGCCAATGGCGGAGAATCTCAGAGATGTCCAAAGCCCGAAAGCCCATAACTCCAAAGCCTCCACGGACCAGACAGAAGGTCCTCGTAATCTTACAGGAGCAATGTAAGCAGTGTGAACTCTGTATAGCTTTCTGTCCGAAGAAGGTTCTCTGTTTCGATGAAACCAAGTACAATAGAAAGGGCTACCATCCAGTCACAGCATGCGATATTGATGCATGTGTCAATTGTGGATTCTGTGAGATGATCTGTCCAGATATGGCAATCTTCCTTGCCGAAAGAGATGAAGCAAAGGAAGCATATGAAGAAGGAGCCATGGAGGAGGGCACATTAATCCCTGAATACATGGGCAAGGGAACCGTTGAGGAGGAAGAGTAGATGCCGGAGCGAGTCATGTTTACAATGGGTGACATTGCCTGTGCTGAGGGAGCTCTGAGTGCAGGTTGTAGATACTTTGGTGGTTACCCAATAACACCTGCTACAGAGATTGCAGAGTGGATGGCTCTAAGAATGCCAGAACTTGGTGGTGCATATGTTCAATATGAAGATGAAATTGCATCAATTACTAGTGTGATAGGTGCATCTTGGACTGGGACAAAGTCAATGACTGCCACCTCTGGTCCTGGTGTGAGTCTTATGCTTGAAGCAGTTGGACTTGCTGTAATGACAGAAACTCCCTTAGTGTTAGTCAATATCATGCGAGGCGGTCCAAGTACAGGTCAACCAACCAAAGGTCAGCAAGGAGATATCATGCAGGCTAAGTGGGGAAGTCATGGGGACTACCAGATTATTGCCCTTACTCCTGCTTCCGTACAGGAGATGTTTGATCAGACTGTCCGTGCATTCAATCTGTCTGAGAAATATCGAACACCGGTCTTCATTCTTGCTGATGAAACCGTAGGTCACATGCGAGAACGACTTGTGATTCCCGATGAGAAGGATTTGGAACTATTTTACAGAAAACAACCATCTGGCCCTCCAGAGGATTATCTACCCTTCAAGGCTGACAAAGACCTAGTTCCACCAATGGCACTTCTTGGTTCAAAATACCAATTCTATGCCACTGGTCTAACTCATGATGAGAGAGGATATCCAAGTGATAAGGAAGATGTTCAGATTGAGCTGATTACCAGATTGAATGACAAGATCATAAAGAACCAAGATGATATTATCGACCTCGAGAAGCTCATGCTCGATGATGCAAAGATTGGTGTCATTGCTTATGGCACACCTTCAAGAAGTGCGAGAAGAGCAATCAAGGATGCCCGGGCTGAGGGAATCAAAGTTGGGATGCTTCGTTTGAAGACTGTCTGGCCATTTCCAGACAATGCAGTTGCAGAATTGGCTTCTGAAGTTGACCACATCATTGTTGCAGAACAGAACCTTGGACAGGCATATCATATGGTTCGGTCAGCAGCAACTACTACGCCAGTACATCTGATGACAAAACCAGCTGGGATGCCACAACTGCCACACGAGATTCTCGATAAAATTCGAGAAGTAAATTCTATCTAGAGTGACTTCAACTTTATAGTGATGCCCTCCTGTCTGTTTTAATCATATCAAGCAGTTGGCGTAGAACGTTTCCTACTTATAGAAAATATAGTGGACATTTGCATCTCACGCTTGAAGGTGATGAGTATATTTCAAGAACTAAAGAAACAAGACTACGAAAATGCCCGAACTTTGTTTAGCGGTTTCGATTTCCAGGTTGTAGTTCGAGCAGTGATTGAAGGAACCTCTCCAGGAAAAATATGGGTCGATGACATTCGCCATCCAAATGTGGGTTTTATGGCGACAAGCGAAGGATGGTTCTTGGCTGGAGATCCGAACAAAGACGAGTTCAATAGTGGATTAAGACAATTAGTACATGACATGATACTGAAGGGAGAGTACTATTCACCTGTTAATCCAGAATTCCTCGAAGAACTCTTCTTTCACATTGATTCAGAATCGTGGAAAGAGAGATTTTCTGAGATTTTTGATCTCCGAAAACCCCTACCCGTCAATAGAATTCATTACATATGCAAGAGAGTCATTCTCGACTGGAAAGAGAAAATACCTGAAGGCTACGACCTAGTACCAATTGATTCCAATTTTGATGCAAGTATGTATGATTTTCCAGAGGATGTCAGAGAAAGAGTTGCTCATGCAATGGAAGACCAAATGAAACGAGGTTTCGGACTATGCCTCATCCATGATAACAAAGTTGTAGTTTGGATTCATGCTGATTGCGCTAGCGGCGATGAATGTGAAATAGGTATTGTCACAACTAAAAACTATAGACTGAAAGGCCTTGGTTCTGCAACTGCTGCTGCAGCTGTGGAGAATTGTTCCTCTTTAGGATATTCTACCGTTGGGTGGCATTGCGAAGAACATAACTACGGTTCAATCGGTGTAGCTAAAAAGGTAGGTTTTGTAAAGGAACGAGAATACAAGTTCTATTTCTGCATGTTCGACGAAGCTGTGCATTTTGCAGAATCAGGAATGCGATACTTCCTTGGTGGTCGACATGATGATGCAGTTTCAGAGTTTGAGATTGGATTTGGGATAGGAGAAGTCCCAGGTTGGGCATACGTTCTTGCTGCTCGTTCTTATGGTGCTATCGGGAATCCCATGAGAGCTAAGGAACTCTTGCTCCAAGCAAAGGAAAATGGCTGGTCCAATTGGGAACCGATAGTAAAGAGTCAAGAGCTTGAATCAGTGATTTCTCCTCAAGATTGGGATGAGATTCTCAAATAGTTGTTAATGCTTGTCAATTTGGTACAATATACAGGTAGAAGAACATAGTTTCGATTTAGAAACATTAGATTTAGATTGTAGTTTGGGTCCTGCGCTTTCATGGCAGAGATTCTATTTGGCATGCTTTCAGTTTTTGTTGGAGCTGCCATAAACAATCTCGGAATTGTGCTTCAGAAACGTCAAATCAATTTAAAGGAGAGCAACGAACAGGGTGAAGGGTCTCTGAGTCTTGGGCTCTATCTCAAAGATCCTATCTGGATACTAGGAATTATTATGCAGACTGTGTTGGTTTGGCCATTCTTCGTCTTCGGATTGTCAATTGTGGGTGTAACTCTTGCTCAACCTCTAAGCAATTCAGGAATCATCATTTTGATAGTTGGGCTGATTTATTTTCTCAATGAGCGGCTTCATCGTTCTGAAGGCTTCGGTGCGATTCTCCTCGTTTCTGGGGTTATCGCAATCGGAGTTGGAGGTGTTGTGGGGGAGGTCAGTCAGCAATCATTTCTCAATGAAACTTCGATTTTCTATTTCCTTTGGTTTCTGGTATTGATAGTGATTCTCTTAGTAGCTCTGATAATTTTGATGAAACTTGTTCGTGTATCAAGACCAGCTATACTTGGATTATTGGCAGGCATCTGCTACGCAGTTGTTTCCATCTCGATGCAAGTCTTTACAATAGCAATTGAAGATTTGACAAGCTTGTTGACATTGTTCCTATTTGCATTTGGTCTGACTGGGACAGTGATAGGAACAGTATTTGGTATTCTAACAACACAAGAGGCGTTTAAACAAAATAGAGCAGTCAGTATTATTCCGTTTATGCAAATTACTATGAATTTGATTCCAATATTGGCAGGAATCTGGGTCTTCAATCAACAAATCACTCAACCTCTTTTCTTCTGGACTGGAATTATCTGCATCATGACTGGAGCATCCTTACTAGCAAGATTTCAAGAATAGTTTGCTCTCAAGAGAGGAAGTCGCTGTGGTCAAACTCTTCACATTGTTACATCCTCAGCAATAACTCTTTTATCATGATAAGTTGCGAAAGAGGCTCGTCCCTCAATGGATATGGTGAATCCTTCCATGACCGAGTCAACTCATGTGCTCAAACATCCAATGGCCAAGTACATTCGTGAGGATAGACAACCTTGGATCTACTGCTCTGGCTGTTCAATCGGTGTTGTTACTGGTATGGTTGCTCGAGCAATCGACAACCTAGATCTTGATTTCCATAAAGTGGTTGTAGTGAGTGGTATCGGATGCACTGGGAGGACTTCTGGATACTTTAAGACTGGCACCTATCACACTACCCATGGACGCGCAATTGCATTTGCAGAGGGCGTCAAGATTGCCAATCCTGAACTTGAAGTCATTGTTGTTTCCGGTGATGGAGATATCGCTGCAATTGGTGGGAATCACTTCATTCATGCTGCAAGAAGGAATATTGACATTACAGTTGTGTGTGTGAACAACGAAAATTATGGCATGACTGGCGGTCAATTTGGTCCAACTACTGAGCATGGAAAATATTCACAAACATCTCCTAGACCTATTGGTAACCTTGAACATGGTTTTAATCTGGTTAAGCTTGCAGCCTCTTCAGGAGCAACATTTGTTGCACGATGGACAGCTGTACAAGCAAGAAGAGCCACAAGGTCAATTGAAAAGGCGATACTGAAGAAAGGGTTCTCCTTTGTTGAAATAATCGGTGCATGCCCAACGGCTTTTGGTAGGATGAATCGATATGGAGATGGTCTTGCCATGCATCAACATCTCCTAGAAGTTGCAGAGATTCAAAACGGTCTTCCGCCACATGAAGCAGAAATGGTATATGAAAAACGAATAGTCTGTGGTGAATTCCTGGACATCGAAAAACCTGAGTACACAGATGTACTTCGACAGGCGCATGAGAAGTTCAGGGAGGGTAAATAGATGGTCCGTTACGAAGTCAGAATTGGTGGATTTGGCGGTCAAGGCGTTGTGACAATGGCTATGGTCCTTGGCGAAACTCTCTCATTGATTGAAGGAAAGCAATGTGTGCAGACACAGAGTTATGGTCCCGAAGCACGAGGTGGGGCGAGTAAGAGCGAGATTGTAATTGATGATGAGGAGGTGGACTATCCAAAGGTCCACAATCCAGATGTCTTCATTGTCTTGAGTAGAGCTGCGTACTTAGAGTACATTGATGGTCTAAAAGAGAACGGTATTCTAATTATTGATGAAGACCTAGTTGAGATCGAAGGCGACCTACCTGACGGAGTCAAGATCTATAAGATTCCAGCAACTCGAATTGCAGAAAGGGATGTAGGTACTAAACAAGCCACTAATGTTGTCATGATGGGTGCACTCGCGTCAATTACAGGCATTGTTAGCCCTAAGGGACTGGAAAAACGAGTCAAAGAACGATGGCCCAGGTTTGTTGAGACCAATCTCAAGGCACTACAATTAGGTCTTGAGGCTGGTAAGAATGCTACCCCTATCACAGCATGATATTTTTTGATGGCTCAGCCAGTTCGTCTTCTATAGAGAATACTGAAACCTGCGATTGCAATTACTCCAATTGTTGCTACAGCGATCAGTGTTAATTCAAATGGAACGCCTAAATCTGTAGATGTACCGGTGTCGGTCGTTGTGGGCTCAAAAATTGAAGCGTCCACGAGCCATTTTGACACTCGAAGCAAGATGTCCCATTCAGACTCAGGGTCATCAAGCGAATCCCCGAAGGATGTGTCATCTCTGCTATCACCCTCCTCATACTCAGGATGAGGACTTGAGAGGAACACTGTTCCATTTTGATATTCAAAAGCAATCATACCAGCTGCGCCATTGAAGTCGTAAGTAGCAATAGGAATTACTGAAACCCCACTCCTTGGGGAGAAAGAACGAGATGACCAATACATCAATGATACATTCTCAGGACAGCCTGAGAGATTTGGTCCAGTTGATGATTGGTTGATGTGCATGATGGTCAGATGCTGTGAGGCACCGGGTTCATTTACTGAATACATAAAACCATTGAAGAGCCGTAAGTATTCAGCACCAAAAGTTGATCCTCCACATATTCCAAAATATGACCCGCCACTTGCGACATACTCCTTTATTTTCTGTCTTCCATCAGAATCCAGATCGCTGCTATAGCTAGTTTCGGACCCACCTGGAAATACAACAATGTCATAGTCATCGAGATAATCATCGTTGATTTGAGAGGCTGTCACCGGTCCTACTGTTGCGTTCATCCATTCGAACATTTTTGTAAGTGCGGTGTAACTGCTACCCAAGATACCATTCCCAGCGTATATTGCTACATTTACACCTGCTAAATCAGGCGATTGTGCATCGTATTCAGTCTGTGCCTGAGTGGGCGTTGGAGACATGGTTATCGAACATAGAATCAGAATGAATACTATGGCCTGAATCCATCGAGTATACGGCGATTTTGTCCTCCACCTCATTATAAATCACCATTAATTGCTTTAGAAAGATTGCAAATTGTAATTTAATACCCTAGTTCAACGCAGGCTAGAAATAAATGAGCCCAAGAGATATTCCTATGAATAATGGTAGCAATTCTACAACATCATGAACTGCGTGTATGGTAACCGGTAGTATCAGACTCCTAGTTCGATGCCAAGCAACACCTAATACTAATCCCACTTGACTCTGTGCAATAAAAGCAAGTATCAATGCAGCGATAAACGATAACTGTACATTACCTGAAAATGAGAGATAAGCTAGAAAGTTTGCAGGTAAATGAAATAATCCAAAAATCAAGGATGCCAGCAGTAAACCTTTTGTTTCACCTAACCGTTCACTGATGCTACTTTGCAGAATAACTCTGAAGAAAAATTCCTCAGGAATAGCAACAAATATCAAAATGAAAAAGATTGCAAACAGAATGGATTGAGGCAGGACGAGTGTAATATTAAGGTCCCATGGTTCAGTCCAGGATAATAACCCAAGTAACTCATTATATCCAATACTGATAAAGACAAGAGTACCATAAGCAGCACCTATCAACACAGCGATTTTTACATCACTAATGTTTCCTCGAAATCCCAGTTCTCTACGGGGAATTTTAAACGCAATTATTGAAATTAAAATAGGGATGAGAAAGAGGAAGTTGAAAACATTCCAACTTGCAGTATACATAGTTTGAGAGATTGCTACCGCAGTAAATCCCAACATGCCCAATATGAAAAAGACTGTCATGCGACTATTCGTAATAGTGGGTGGATCACGACCTTTTGATGCATCAACTGTAAGATATGCAATGATTGGTATGAAAATTAGGAACATGCCATACGAAAAGGGGTTTTGCTGACTGAATGTGGAAATGATTGATATTTGGAGTATGACCGCAATCAAAGCTAAGACAAAGAATGCTAAAACCCATACGATAATCCAACGAGTAGATAATTCTGGTAAACCAAATTTTGAGCGGTATACTCTTGATTGATTAATCCCTTCCTCATTATCCACGAAATACACCTCACCAAAATGTGTTAGGGTACTTTCTAATCAATTCTTCTTTGAGTCGATTACATTGTTTCCTTCAATGCAAGCACAGCTGCACCTAATGCGCCTGTAAGTTGTGGAATATCTGGCACCCAAAGTTCTGATTCAAGTTGTTTTGAGATATAATGTCTAAATGCGGGGTTTTGGGCTACACCACCTGTAACACCTATTGGTTTTACAACTCCAACACGCTTGGACAAGGTGGCTATTTTTGATGCCATAGATCTGTGGATACCAGCTGCTATGTCTTGTGGGGATTCTCCAGCTCCAATTCTCCCTATGACTTCACTTTCTGCAAAGACCGTACATGTACTACTTATGTCACATGGTGAGTCAGATTTCAGGGCAAGAGGTCCCAATTCATCCAATGTAACATTTAGGACTCGAGCCATGACTTCAAGAAATCTTCCTGTACCCGCACTACATTTATCATTTATCTCAAAATCCTCAGGTCTGCCATTTGATCCAATTTTGATGACCTTCGAATCCTGACCACCTACATCGATGAGCAATCGGATGTCTGGATTCAGATGATTCACACCCACACTATGACAAGTAATCTCGGTGATTTTCTTGAAAGCAGATCCAACAAGTGCTCTGCCATATCCTGTTCCAATTATTGTTGCATCGTCAGGAGTGATTCGTGCAGTATTGCAGACCTCTTCAACACACTTTGTTCCAGCTGCTTCGGCAGTTGCTCCTGTGTAGATAAGATGTGTTGCGAGAATATTACCAGAATGATCAATTAATACAGCCTTCGTGGTAGTAGAACCGATATCAACACCGATGCCAAGTCTACCAGTTCCCATCTACTCTTCCTCACACAAACATCTCAAGAAGAGCATCGACCCGTGTAGCAACCTGAGCCTCACTAAACAGTCTGCTGTCGACCATATCGCCTTCTATCATAACGCCAGGTACGCCTGTTCGTTCCGTCACAAGCTCTCTAGTGACCATCTGACCGAGAGAATATCTCTTACAGGAACGGACAGAGAATAAAATGAAGCCATCTAAATCGTAATCATTGATCAATTGCTCCATCTTGTCTGCTTTTGCTTCCAATCCCTTGTTAAGGTAAACATTACTGTATACCTTTGCCACGCTCTCATAGAGGTCATCTCCTTCAAGTGCACTTGACCATGCATGTGTATATGTATCGGCAGGAAATGATACGCCACGCTGTGCCATTCCATTAAAGAACTTGAAGATCTCAAACCACGGAGGAATATTATCCCATAAGAGGCGAACCTTTTCTTCCTTGATGGCACCAATACCCTCTTTCACACGATTCTCAACCTCATTATAGAGGGTCTGATAGAAATCAACACAATATTGTTTACCTCTAGAAGATACTACAGGAGCCATTGTCAGGAAACGATCAGCACAGTTCATAGGTGTTGGTTTCGCCTTGCAAGCCTCCAATGA